>NZ_JBIYSM020000022.1:0-68539 GCF_044759095.2 Brevibacillus soli | reverse complement strand
AGGGACTCGCTCGACTTGCATGTATTAGGCACGCCGCCAGCGTTCGTCCTGAGCCAGGATCAAACTCTCCAATAAAGTTAGAAAGAAATTGATCAAGGTTCAAAAACATGTTTGCTTGGCTATTTAAAACGCTTCGCTGTTCAGTTTTCAAAGAGCATTTCATTTCGTCCAGCCGCTCGAGAGCGACTTTTTCATTATAACACATCGCCATTCACTTTGCAAGAGTTTATTTTTTGCGATTAACCTTGCTCAGCGGCGACAAGAATTAATATAACAAAAAGCACTTAAAAGAGTCAAGAGGTTTTTCAAATTTCTTCTCGATTTTTTCGACCGAACCGAAAACCCCGCAACAGTTTTTAAATTTACTAAAAACCAAACGGCAAGTCAATGGGGAATTTTGAATAGATCTCTTGCGTTTGCTCTACACTATAGTCAGTCAGCTTTTTATGGAAAGGCGGTGGACCGGTGAAGCCGAAATCGACGTACCACGAATATGACAACCAGCAGTACAGCGAGCTTTCTACGGTGGAATCACAGCGAAATGAGATTTTGCAGGAGGAGTTTCCCGAAGGACCGTACGGAGCCCCGACCAACGAAACGCACCTGGGCAAGGCAACCGGCTGGGAACCGGGCCAGCACTCTACAACTACCCGATTTACGTACGAAACACGCAATATGCATCAGGATTTGCCACGTCACGATCCGTCTGCTCATCCGCCTCACGACGAACGCGGAATGGACGAAGAACCTCTCTAAAAAAGAGCAAGCCCCTCCGTCATAAAAAACGGCTGGGGCTTAATCCATGTTTCTCCCTGTTATTCTTCCTTGTTCACACGTGCGGACAGCGTACCAATCCCTTCGATGGTTACAGATACCTCGTCGCCCGGCTGAAGTTCCCCCACTCCGGAAGGCGTTCCCGTCAACACGACGTCTCCTGGAAGCAGGGTCATAACGGCAGTAATTGCCTCAAGAAGCTGCGGAACGGTAAACACCATTTGATTCGTATTGGAATCCTGTCGTATTTCACCGTTTACCCGTGTCACAATTCGCAAGTCGTTGTAATCAAGTTTGGAGGCAATCGCCGGGCCCAATGGACAGAACGTATCAAACCCCTTCGCCCTGGTCCACTGCCCGTCCCTCCACTGCAGATCACGTGCCGTCACATCAATCGCGCAGGTAAAGCCGAGGATGTAATCGTCTGCTTCCTCCGCTTTGATTCGGCGCGCTTCCTTTTTGATGACAACGGCCAGCTCCCCTTCATAATGAAGGTTTTCCGTCAGCTTCGGGTAGACGATCGGCTCTCCAGGACCAATCACCGTTGTGGATGGCTTTAAGAACATCAGCGGTTCCGCGGGCAGCTCTTTGCCAATTTCCTCGGCGTGATCCTTATAGTTTAGCCCGATACAAACGATTTTGCTCGGGGTGCAGGGCGCAAGCAGGCTCACCTCGTCAAGCGGCAGCTCCAAACCGGTCATGATCGGTTTGGCTGATTCCACCTTATAGATGTCTCCCTCAATCACGCGTACCTTGTTTTCCTCTTGCACCATCCAACCGTGCTTTACCTTGCCGTTTCGCTCATAACGAATAATCATCTGTTTTCCCCTCCCTAAAGAGACGCTGTCTATATTAAAACAGATCGGTTACGATTTCACGTGCTTTTGTGGTGATTTCTTCCACTTCCGTACGGTTTACTGCATCGGCAACCAATGCGTCTACGTCCAGATTCTCCTCAAAACGTGCTGCGATGTGCGGCTTCGGACGAGTAACCGGATTTTTGGGAGTAAAAATCGTACAGCAGTCTTCGTAAGGCAAAATGGACAGCTCATACGTATCGATTCTACGAGAGATTTCCGTAATTTCCGTTTTGTCCATGCCGATCAACGGGCGCAGGATCGGGATCGACACCACGCTGTTAATGGTGTTCATGCTCTCCAGTGTCTGGGAAGCGACTTGCCCCAGGCTTTCACCGGTTGCGAGAGCCAACGCACCCGTTTTTTCTGCAATCTGCTGTGAGATGCGCATCATGAAGCGGCGCATGATGGTAATCAGGTAATCTTCCGGACACTTTTCGCGGATGGCGGTCTGAATCTCGGTAAACGGCACGACGTGAAGGCGGACGGTACCGCCCCAGCGCGTCAGTTTGTGTGCGAGATCGCGTACCTTTTCTAGGGAACGTTCGCTGGTGAAGGGGTAGCTGTGAAAGTGTATGGCTTCCAGTGTGACCCCCCGTTTCATCATCATCCAGCCCGCCACCGGACTGTCAATGCCGCCGGAGAGCAAAAGCAGCACCTTGCCGCTAACGCCTACCGGCAGGCCGCCTGGACCCGGGATGGTCTCGCAACTGATAAACGTCCCTTCCACTCGGATTTCAACGTTGACAACTACCTCGGGGGTGTGCACGTCCACTTTGATTTCCGGAAGGTTGCGCAGGATGTGGGTCCCAACGACCCTGCTCATTTCCATGGAGGTCTTCGGAAACCGCTTGTCCGCCCGGCGAGTTTCCACACGGAAGGTTCGCGGCTGCGGTTGAAGCTGCTGGACCAGCTCCAATGCCTTTTGTTTGATTACCTCTTCATCCTGTTCGACTTGAATCGTCGGGCTGAAGGAAGAGATGCCGAAAACGCGCTGCAGCCTTTCCATGACCGCTTGAGCGTCCTCTCCATTCAGTTCCACGTACATCCGGCCGTAGTTCCGGCGTACCTTTACCTTGAAAAAAGAGCGTAATATGCTTTTCACGCTGCGCATCAGCGCTTCTTCGAAAAGATCCCGGTTTTTTCCTTTCAACGCCAATTCGCCGTAACGAATCAGAATGACATCGTAGTTCATGGTTTTCTCCTTTATACGTTCATATAGGGGCGGATTCGCTTGACGCTGTCCGCCAAGGCGGCGAGAAACTGCTTCACTTCGTCAGGCGAGTTCTCCCGTCCGACGCTGATACGAAGTGCCGACAGCGCTCGTTCCCGCTCCATTCCCGTTGCCATCAGCACGCGGCTTGGCTCGTTCGACTTCGTCGAGCAGGCTGACTTGGTGGAGACGAGAAATCCTCTCTTTTCCAAATCGTGCAGCAGCACCTCTGCTTTCATCCCCGGAAAGGAGAGGTTGACGATATGCGGGGCAGCACCTTTTTCCGGAGTATTGATGATACATCCTGGAATCGCCGCCAGCCCTTCCCGCATCTGCCGCGTGAGGGATGACAAATACCCCGCTTCCTTGCCTGCCTGCTCTTCGAGTAAGCGAATCGCTTTAGCCATGCCGGCGATCGCAGGGACGTTCTCCGTACCGGAGCGAATCCCGCCTTCCTGCCCCCCGCCCATGAGCAACGGCTGGATTTTCAGACCTTCCCGCTTGTACAAAATGCCGGCTCCCCGGGGCCCGTAAAATTTGTGGGCCGAGATGCTAAGCAGGTCAATTCCCCACTCTTTCAGTTGAATCGGCACTTTTCCGAAGCTTTGGACAGCGTCCACATGAAAGACGATTTTGGGATACAGCTTGAGAAACCCTCCAATTTCATGGATCGGCTGAATGGTTCCCAGTTCGTTGTTTACGTGCATGACGGAAACGAGGATCGTGTCGGGGCGAATCGCCTTTTTCACATCGTCCGGGGAAACCCGGCCCTCACCGTTCACTGGCAAATAAGTGACGGAAAAGCCCCATTCTTCCAGCTGCCTGCAAACGTCGTACACGGCCGGATGCTCCACCTGAGTGGTGATGATGTGCTTGCCCCTGTTTTGATATTGAAACGCCACGCCTTTAATCGCCGCATTGTTGCTTTCGGTGCCTCCGGATGTAAACACAATTTCCGCCGGCTTGCACTTCAAGTATTGGGCAGCAATGGCGCGCGCCTGTTTCAGAATGCTTTCCGCCTCGACTCCTTTTTGATGAAGGGAAGAGGGATTTCCATAATAGGATTCCATCGCCTTCCTGACGACATCAACCACCTGCGGATGCGGCGGGGTCGTGGCACTGTTGTCAAAGTAAATCACAAACGACACCTTCCTGACGGTTAAAGACTACCTCTCATCATAACACGATTCCTTACTAGTTTCCCCGATTTTTGCACACAATCCACGTTCCCAAGTGAAAATTGCGTTCACAAAACGTTTACAAAAGCAAACGCTTACAACCAACTTCCGCTATTTACAGCGC
Source organism: Brevibacillus soli (assembly GCF_044759095.2). Taxonomy (NCBI): domain Bacteria; kingdom Bacillati; phylum Bacillota; class Bacilli; order Caryophanales; family Paenibacillaceae; genus Brevibacillus; species Brevibacillus soli. Next base: position 64,393 of record NZ_JBIYSM020000022.1, on the reverse strand, counting down.
GAAAATCTCTTGTTAGAATAGTCAGTAAATTTAGATAAAAAGCCCGTGTAAGGAGAGAACCAGGATGACAACGAAAGTGATGCAAGAAAAAATCCGCCTGATCGAAGCGGAACTGAAACAATTGCAGGCAGAACTGGACAAAATGAACAACGCCGAATTTGACCAATGGGATGCAGCAGCCTGTCTGACAGAGGTGTACAACGGGTGACTTTTCACTCATTTTCTTTTGAGTAGCGTGGAATTGGCACGAATGGGGTGCGAAATTCCACGCTTTTTTGTGTCTGCAGGCTTATTGCAAGAACCCTCTTAAGGCTCAAATGGAGCACGATATGGCAGAGGTTGGATGGAAAGGATCAATTTATCCAATGCAAGCATGATGTTCCTCTGTTTACAATATTGTTACTCCATTCAACCATCACGATGTGCACCAAGGGGGGCTTCTATGTTTCAGAAAGCACGATGGAAACGATTGGCACTTCAATCTGTGATCGCCGGCGCGATTTTGCTGCCCGCTACGTTTGTCTCTGCTGAAACCGTCACGGTAAAGGCTGGGGATACGCTGGGCAACATTGCCTACAGCTACGATCGCAGCGTTGAACAATTGAAAATCGCCAATCATTTGCGATCCGACATGATCCTGGCTGGCTCCACGCTTTACATCCCGCCGCAATCCAGCATTTATCAGGTCCAAAGCGGGGACACCCTGTGGAAAATTGCTGACAAGTTCAATACCACGATCAGCAGCCTGAAGGAAATCAACCGTTTGACCAGTGACACTCTCATTGTCGGGGACAAGCTGCTGGTCCCGCAATCCGGTACGGTACATACTGTAGTCAGTGGAGATGTGCTCTGGAAAATCGCCAGCCTGTACAACGTCAGCATTCAATCGATCATGGATGCCAACAAAATGACTTCGACCCATTTGAATATCGGCCAAAAACTGATTATTCCGAATACGAATACTCCTGAACCATTCGAACCGGACAAGCCCTGGGTGGAAATGACGACTTATAGGGTGGTCAAAGGGGACACGCCGTGGTCCGTCTCCCTTGCGCACGGCATCCCAATGGACGAGTTTTTAAAGGTCAACAACCTGAGTTCCTCAACCAATCTGCAGATCGGACAAATCGTAAAAATTCCGATTCATCACATCCCGGTGACAAAGACTCCCGGTAAGCAGTACGGTGAGTACCTGGACTGGTTTGAAGCAGCCCAGTACCTGTTTCCCATCAACGCCGTCGCCAAGGTAACCGATTTTCAAACCGGCCGCAGCTTCATGGTCAAGCGTACCATCGGCGCGTTCCACTCCGACACGGAACCGCTGACCTCTGCCGATACCGCAATCATCAAGGAAATCTGGGGAGGCAGCTACTCCTGGAAAGTCCGCCCTGTGATCGTTGAGGTGAACGGCAGGCGAATCGCCGCTTCCATGTCCTCCATGCCCCATGATATCGAATACATCAGCGGCAATAACTTCACTGGTCACTTCGACATTCATTTCCGCAACAGTCTGCGGCACAAGGACAAGCTTCCGGACACCAGCCACCAGTCGGCGATCAAAATTGCCGCCGGCTTGAGTTGACAAAACTTTGAACCCCGTCAGCCCTAGGCTACGGGGTTTTTTCGTACGGGAGGGGCCCTGTATACACTCCTGAAAAGACCTCCGTCGCAGGGCCTGTCATGTAGACGCGATTGTCACTTTCCCTCCACTCGATGAACAAGTCACCGCCGAGCAGATGAACGGTTACCTCCCGTTCAGTTCTTCCAGTCAGACAAGCGGCAACGGCGGCAGCGCATGCACCGGTTCCGCAGGCGAGAGTCACGCCCGAGCCCCGCTCCCAGACGCGGAACTTCAGCTCGCGGCGATTCAGCACCTGAATAAATTCCACGTTGGTGCGCTCCGGGAACCATTCGTGAAACTCAATCTTCGGCCCGTAGGTGACAACGTCCTCGTCTCGCACCTCGTCTACAAACAAAATCGCGTGGGGGTTGCCCATCGAGACGGCGGTCAGCAAAAACGTTTTTCCGTCAATCGTAAGCGGCTGTTCCACTACATGCTCATCTGCTTTTCCGGTCATGGGAATGGCAGAGCGGGCAAAACGCGGTTCCCCCATATCGATGGTAACCTGCGCCACCTTGCCGTCTTCCCCTACTGTCACGACAGGCGTCACAATACCGCCCAGCGTCTCCACCGTGAACGTCGTCTTCCCGGTCAAGCCGTGATCGTATACGTATTTGCTGACGCAGCGCAGCCCGTTTCCACAGTTCTTGGCTTCGCTGCCGTCGTTGTTAAACACGCGCATGCGAAAATCGGCACGCTCGGAAGGCATGATCAGAATCATACCGTCTCCGCCGATACCAAAGTGGCGATCGCTGACCCGTCTGGACAACTCAGGCAGATCCACTCCTTCAAGCGGCTCCGCAAAGCAGTTCACATAGACATAGTCATTTCCCAACCCATGCATTTTGGTAAACTTCATCACTCAAATCCTCTTTCCGCGTTCCATTTGACCTTATCTTATCACAGAACATGGCGGAATGGTGAAGTGGTATACTACCACTAGCAACCAGCATGATCGGAGGAATTTGACGTGATCGATTTTGCCCGATTTACCTATGCACTCGGTACCACCAATCAAGCCAAACGCTCCGCTGTGGTATTGGCCACCGGGAAGGAGCCGATCTGCCTGTCTGTACCGTCCGGCGTCTCCGACCAGCCGATGACGGAAGCGGAGACGATTGAAGGGGCTGTCAACCGGGCCAAACAAGCGCTTTCCCGTGTACCGGAGGCACAGATTGGCCTGGGTCTGGAAGGCGGACTGACGTTTGATGACGAATACACCGGTCAGTGGTATCTGATTTCCGTTTGCGCCGCCTGGGACGGCAAGCGCCTCTCCCTGGGAAAAGGACTGGCGTTTCCCGTTCCCAACACGGCAGGAGAGCGGATCCGGCAGGAAGGGATCGAACTGCGCACGATTATCGACGAGTGGAGCGGCACGATTGGCAGCAATCACAAGGGGGGTGCCTATGGACTGTTTACGGAAGACCGGATCAAACGAGCCGAAGTCTTTCGAGACGCAGTGATCGCGGCGCTGACACCCTTTGTCTCCCGTTTTTACCAATAGCCGCCCATTGCAGGTGGCTATTTTTGTGAAAATCGCTCCGCCTAACGGGCCCAATTTTCAATTGCAAACATATGTTCCTTGTTTTATAATGAAATTATCGGAAATAATTGGAGGGGAGGCCTGAAGCATAGTAGAATCGAAAAAAAAAAAATGAGCACCCAAGGAGCTGACTCATTGTGACATTGCGATTGACCCCTTATTTAATGATGAACGGAAATGCAAAAGAAGCCATTCAATTTTACGAAAAAGCTTTAGATGCCAAAGTCCTCTTTAACCAAACCTTCGGGGAAATGCCTGAAAACCCCGAATTTCCTTTACCGGCAGAGGCAAAGGAACTCGTGGCTCACGCAATGTTAAAAGTGGGTGAATCCGACCTTATGTTTTCTGATACGTTTCCAGGCCAACCCCATCAAAGCGGAAATCAGGTTACCATCTGTATTTCTACGAAGGACAAGGAAAAATCCAAGCAAATTTATGAAGCCTTGCAGCAAGACGGTCAAGTGAACATGCCGCTGCAAGAAACATTTTTTAGCCCTGCTTACGGTATTGTAACGGACAAGTTCGGTGTAACCTTCCAAATTTACACGGAGGGCAACCATTAAATTGCTTTTATTTTCCTGCACAATAAAAGAAACCTGCCGGCGAGGGCAGGTTTTTCGCTTTTTGCTAGCGGTGGTCCTGAAGCACGTTTTGCGAGCGATCCAGCGATCCGGGCGGCACCAGACGAAGCTCCGCCTTCACACGCAAGACCTGGCGCAGATGCTCGCTTATTTTTTCCAAAAGGTCGTTCTCTGTCGCTTCCGGAACTTCAAGGGAGATTTGCAGAACGTCTTTTTCCCCGTCAGAAAATACGTCCGCCCGGTAGCAGCGTACGTCGGGGTACACTGACAGCACCCGCTCCATTTGCTGGCGGTACACGAACATTCCCCTCACCTTGATCCCGTCACCGACACGCCCCAATACACCGGCCAACCGATCGTCCGACTGTCCGGGGAGCCAGCGAGACAAATCCCCTGTACCAAAGCGAATGAGCGGATACTGGCGGTCAAATACCGTGATCACCATTTCGCCGATCTCCCCTTCTGCCACAGGCTGACCCGTTTCGGGATCGCATACCTGAACCAGAACGTTTTCTTCCAGCTGCAAGCCCGTCTCTTGCTGGTTGCGGTAAGCTAGGCAGCCGGCATCCGCCGTACCGTACGCTTCCCCGAAGCGAATTCTCCGCTCGGCGCACCAATCGGGAAAATCCGGGGGAATCGGTTCCGCTGTGAAAAAGGCTTTGCAAAGAGGAATGTCTTCGCCAACGCGCAAACCCGTCTCTTCTGCACGTTGGATCAGGGCCCGCAAATAGCTGGGAGTGCCGACGTAGCCGGTCACCCGCAAATCGCGTAGCATTCCCACGAGCAGTTCGGTATTGCCCACACCTGCCGGAATCACAGTGGCCTTGAGGCTGCAAAGCGCCTTGTCAAACATGAAACCGGCCGGACTGAGATGGTAGGAAAACGTGTTGAGAACGACGTCCCCCCCGGTAAATCCGGCATGTGCCAATGCTTTGGAAAAACGCCATGGATCGTCTCCCGCCGGTTGAGGATCGTAGATGGGACCCGGAGAGAGGAAAATTCGTTCCGGTTCCCCCGCAAACAGGCCCCCAAACGGGGGATTTGACTGCTGCAACCGCGGCAGATCCGTCTTGTGCAGGACGGGAATTCTCCATAAATCTGATTCGCTCTCAATCCTCTGCGGATCAATCCCGTTTTGCTGGAACCAGTCCCGCCAGCCGGGCGCCGTTTCGTACGCATGCCTGATCAGCTCGGAAATGCGGCTTATTTTCATTACAACCACCGCTTTCTCCGTTTATAGTGCTTCACCTGCCGGAAGCTTTTTCGCTTCCCGTCGCTCATGCCAAGGTAAAATTCCCGAACGTCCTCGTTTGCCTTTAACGATTCCACGTCCCCTTCCAGCACGATCCGGCCGTTTTCCATGATGTAGCCGTAGTCGGCAATGGAGAGGGCCACGTTGGCATTTTGCTCCACCACGAGAATGGTCGTCCCCTGCTCCCGGTTGATCTGCTTGATGATGCCAAAGATCTCCTTGACGAGGAGCGGGGCGAGCCCCAGCGACGGTTCATCCAGCAGCATCAGGCGGGGCCGGGCCATCAACGCCCGACCGATCGCCAGCATCTGCTGTTCTCCTCCGCTAAGGTAGCCTGCTGTCCGAGTCCTCAGCAGCTTCAGCTTGGGAAAGTAGTGGTAGACGCGCTCCATGTCCTCCTTCTGGGCTCTGCGATCCCGACGTGTGTGAGCCCCTGCGATCAGATTTTCTTCGACATTCAGATGTTCAAACACACGCCTGCCTTCCATCACCTGAAAGATTCCGCGCTTGACAATTTCCTCCGGTTCCCTTCCGCTGATGGCTGCGCCTGCGTACTCCAGGGAGCCGTCCGTCACTTCCCCGTTTTCACTTTTGAGCAGACCGGAAATGGCTTTGAGCGTCGTGGTTTTGCCGGCGCCGTTGCTGCCCAGGAGCGCGACGATCTTTCCCTCCGGAACGTGCATCGACATGCCCTTCAGGACGAGAATGACCTTGTCGTACATCACTTCCACGTTGTTCAGCGTGAGCATGGCTTCCCCCCGTCCGGCGCTTAGTAGCCGATGTAATCTGTAATGATTTCAAATTTGCCGTTCTTTACTTCACCGAGGCGGACCTTGGTGGTGCCGCGGTGGTTGTCGGCAGAGAAGGAAACCGGTGATGCAATGCCGCCGAACTCCAGGTTGGAAATTTTTTCGATACCGGCCTTGATGCCTTCACCGGTCAAGTTGTCACCTGCGTTTTTGATTCCTTCCACCATAATTTTGGCTGCCACCCATCCTTGGACGAACTTCTGGTTAATGTCAGACAGCTTTTTCCCTTTGGAGGCCAGGTGCTCTTCAATCTCCTTCAAACCCGGCAGATTTTCGTACGGGAAGGCATGCGTAATCACGCCGATAAAGCCTTCCGCCGCATCGCCAGCCAGTTTGATAACCCCTTCACCCGCCGCCCAGTTCAAACCGATAAATTGGGTGGTGAGGCCCAGCTTTTTCGCATCCTTCAAAATGGTGGCAGTAGCCCCCCACGTCTCCTGAATGATGGCGAAGTCAGGGCTTTTCTTCTGCATGTTCAAGAGCTGAGGTGTCGCATCCAGCGCTTTCAGGTCGACGATTTGTTCATCCACCACGTCGACGCCCACGGAGGCGGCGTATGCTTTTGCGTCTTCGACAGGCGACTTGCCGAACGGCGTATCGTTGTAGATCAGCGCCAGCTTCGGATTGCCGCTGCCCTTCCAGTTGTCCTTGATCCACTTGATGGCCACTTTCGCCTGATCGGAGTAGGTAGCAGCCGTCATGAAGTTGTACGGATGCTGGGCAACTTTGGTCAGGGCTTCCGAGTAGGAGGCAGAGATGAACGGCACTTTGTCTTTGGCGATCAGTTCTTTCATTGCTTCCGTATCCCCCGTCCCCCAGCCGAGAATGGCGGATACTTTGTCCTGCTTGATGAATTTCTGGTAAATTTTCACGGCTTCCGGCACTTTGTACGCGTAGTCCACACCAATCAGCTCAACTTTGGCGCCATTGATGCCGCCTTTGCTGTTGAGGTACTCGACATAGGCGACTTCCCCTTCCGCGTACGGTTTGCCGACATCACCCGTTCCTCCCGTCTCGTCAAACAGCCCGCCGATCTTGATCGGTTCCTTGGCAGCAGGTGCGGCAGGTGCTGCCGGCGCACTGGTGTTTCCTGTCGAAGCAGGAGCGCTCGACGGTTGACTGCCGCCGCCGCAGCCGGCGACCAGCAGTGCGGATAGAAAGGCAGCAGACACGACATTGACCCAATTTTTCATCTTGAGTTCCCCCTTGGTTTTTTTCTTTAATAGGAAAATGGCCACAGTTTGCAGCTGTCTTTAAAATTGCGCCACATCTTGGCCAGGCCCTCCGGTTCATAGACGAGAAAAGCGATGATGATACCGCCGAAGATGATCTGCCGCATGGCACCGAAATATTCAGTCACATGCGGCATCGTCACGGACAAGAGATCGATCAGCTCCCGCAGGAAGACGGGCAGCAGCGTAAGAAAAATCGCACCGAAAATGGAACCGACGACACTGCCAAGCCCGCCGATCAGAATCATCGCCAGATATTCGATGGACACTCCGATATCAAAATGCTCCGGTGAGATCACCAGCGTATAGTGACCCATCAACGCTCCCGCGATCCCGATGAAAAAGGAACTGATGGCAAAGGCCAGCACTTTGTAGCGGAACAGATTGATGCCCATGACCTCTGCCGCCAAATCGCGGTCTCGCACGGCGACAAACGCCCGGCCGGTCCGCGAACGGAACAGGTTGGATGAAAAGATAAACGTGAAGACGAGAACCGCCAGCGTGAGATAGTAATAGCTCATCTCGGAATCAAAGGAGAAGCTTCCTATCGTCGGCCGTGACAAAATCATCCCTGCGGTCCCGCCGGTGAGTGCGTTCCAGTGGTTCATGGCGTACAAAATGATCACCTGCGCAGCCAAGGTGGCCATAGCCAAATACAACCCCTTGAGTCGCAGGGAAGGAATGCCGAACAACGCTCCCACCATCGCCGTGACGATTCCCGCCAGCGGCAGCGAGACCCAGAAGCTGAGTCCCAGCGCGGTTGTCAAAATGGCTGACGTGTAGCCGCCGACGCCGAGAAAGGCGCCAACCCCGATGGAGATCTGCCCCGTAAAACCGGTCAGGATATTTAACCCGATGGCGCCGATGGAAGCGATTGCGCACAAAACGGCCAGACTGGTGACGTACTCGGATGCGAACCAGGGCAGGAGGATGAACAGGGCGAGCACCGCATACACCCGGTAGCGGATGCGCGGAACCTTGTACAGCGCCATATCTTCCCGATAACTGGTGCGAAACTCTCCACATTCGCTTACAAACGGACTTCTCATTGTGCTCACACCCTTTCAATCTCGCGCTTGCCGAACAGGCCGTATGGCTTGAACATCAGGATCAGCACAAGCACGACAAACGGCAGTACTTCTTTGACTCCTCCACCCAGTATGGGATCGAGGTACCCCCCGGCCAAACTCTCCAGAATCCCGATGATAAATCCTCCGACGATCGCACCTGGAATGCTGTCCAATCCGCCAAGGAGCGCTACCGGCAGTACTTTCAGGCCGATGAGCGCGAGCGAGGAGTTCACCCCGTTGATGTTTCCGAGCAGCACTCCACCGACAGACGAGACAATGGCGGAAATGGCCCACGTGACGGCAAAAATCACCTTTACGCTGATCCCCATGGATAGAGCTGCCTGCTGGTCATCGGCTGTCGCCCGCATGGCAATCCCCAGCTTGGAAAACTTGAAAAACAGCGTAAACAGGGCGAGCAGAATCAAGACGGTAACCAGCGACCAGACGTATACCTGCGAGATGACCACACCGCCGCCGAGTTGAAGCGGCTGGTCCGGAAAAATCGGCGGAAACACCCGTGTATCCGTGCCCCAGAACAGATGAACGACGCCCGCCATTACGCTGGAAAGACCGATCGTCGCCATGATCATGGAAATGACCGGTTCTCCGATGAACGGGCGCAGGACGACACGCTCCACCGCCCAGCCGAGCACCGCGCTGAAAGCCAAAGTCAACAGCAGGGCGGCCAAAAACGGCACCTGGTAGCTGGTGATCAACGTCAAGCAAACGTACGTCCCCACAAGCACAAATTCTCCCTGTGCAAAGTTGATAGCGTCGCTTGACTTGTAAATCAGAACAAACCCCAATGCGATCAGCGCGTAGATGCTTCCCACGGCAAATCCGATGACAAGCAGCTGCCAGAAAATGTCCATTACGCCACCTCTCCGTCCGTCGAACGTTGTGCATCCACATCTACCACAGTCAACTGGGTGCGGATTGTGGTCTCTTTTCCGTCCCGATAGCGGATCGTCCCCTCTACAGGAAGGTCGTTCTTATCGCCGTACAAACCGTTGATGACTGCTTCGTACTTCTTGGCGACGAAGCCGCGCCGCACTTTTTTCGTCCGCGTGAGCTCTTCGTCATCCGCATCCAGTTCCTTGTAGAGCAGAACAAACCGTTTCACTTTTGCCTTTTCGGGCATTTCTCCGTTGATGCGTTCCACTTCCCGGCGAATCAGCCCCAGCACCTCATGCTTTTGCGACAAGTCGGTATACGTGGTGTAGGCAATCTGATTCACTTCGGCCCAGCGCCCCACATTGGCCATATCGATGTTGAGAATCGCAGCCACGTACGGGCGGTCCGTCCCAACCGCCACCGCTTCCTTTATATAAGGGCTGAACTTCAGCTTGTTCTCAATGAACTGCGGGGAAAACATCTCCCCGGAGTCCAAGCGGATGACGTCCTTCAAGCGATCGATCACAATCAGTTGACCGTCCTTGTCCATGTAGCCGGCATCGCCTGTTCGCAGCCAGCCATCCGTCAAGGTCTCCACTGTAGCCTGTTCATTTTTGTAGTAACCGGTGAATACGCTGGGACTCTTGATCAGAATTTCTCCTTTGTCTGAAATCTTTGCTTCGGTGCCGGGAATCGGTTCACCAACGGTGTCGAATTTGATGTTTCCGTCCCGATGCACCACAGCGATCCCGGACACCTCGGTCTGTCCGTAAATCTGTTTCAGATTGACTCCCAGACTGTGAAAGAACTTCGTGACGTCAGGTCCCAGCGCCGCTCCGCCTGTATAGGCGCGCTTGATGCGCAGCAGTCCCAAGTGGTCCTTGATGGCGGAAAAGACCAGATAGTCTCCGAGCCTGTACATGAGCCGCTGCCACGCCGTCAACCGTCCGCCCGAAATGGAGGCATCCGCCTTGGCTTCGCCATAGGGGCGGAACCACTCGTACACGGATCGCTTTAACCAGCCCGCATCCTGCAGCTTCACCTGTACGCGTGACACCATATCTTCCCAGATCCGCGGCGGAGAAAACATCACATGCGGCCCGATTTCCCGCATATCTGCCTGAACGGTGGAAGTTTCCTCCGGAAAGTTGATGGTAAAGCCAATCAAAAACGCACCGGAGATGCTCATCATCTGCTCGCCGATCCAGGCCAGCGGCAAGAAGGACACATATTCGTCCGAAGCCTTCAGCGGATCGATAGAAAAGAGACTTTCCGCCATGTGCAACAGGTTTCGATGAGTCAGCATGGCCCCTTTTGGCGCGCCGGTTGTGCCGGAGGTGTAGCAGAGAATGGCGACATCATCCGCTTCTCCCTGACCGACTTCCCTCTCCCAGTCGTCAGTCGCCCAGAGCGGACTTTGCCTGCCCAATTGCTGTATGTCGCAAAATTCGGTGAGCAGCGGATGGGAATAGCTGCGCATTCCTTTCTTGTCGTAATACAGAATTTTCTGAACACCGGGAATCTCCGCCTCAATCTCCAACAGTTTGTCCACCTGTTCCTGATCCTCGACCACTACGATCTTGGCATCGCAGTGATTGAGGACGTAGGCGATCTCTTTTGGCAGCGAGTCCTGATACAACCCGACGGAAACTCCGCCGATTGCCTGTGCCGCTACTTCCGCCATAATCCATTCAGGCCGGTTGTCACCGATGATGGCCAGCTTGTCGCCGCGCTGGAATCCCAGCTCCTTCAGTCCGATTGACAACGCTTTCACTTCATCCGACAGCTGTTTCCAGGTCAGCTCCTGCCAGATCCCGAAATCCTTCTCCCGCATGGCCGTCTTGTTCGGCAGTTCTGCCGCCTTTGCCAGCAAGCTTTGTGGGATCGTCTCCTGTCTCATGCGCTCCTCCCCTCCTCAGCACCATCCTCACCCAGATAAGCCTGGATCACCTGCGGGTTGGCCTGCACTTCTTCCGGCGTGCCAAAGGCGATGCACCGTCCGAAATCCAATACCGCGATGTGCTGTGAAAGTTCCATTACAACTCCCATGTCGTGCTCAATCAGAATAATGGTTGTCCCACGCTCTTCGTGGATGTCCAGGATAAAGCGGGCCATATCTTCTTTTTCTTCGCTGTTCATGCCTGCCATCGGTTCATCCAATAGGAGCAGTTCAGGCGACAGAGCCAGCGCTCGCCCGACTTCCACTCGTTTTTGAAGACCGTACGACAAAGTTCCCACCGGTTTGTGTCGAATGGCCTCAATCTCAAGAAAATCGATGATTTCCTCGACGACACGGCGATGCTCCATTTCTTCCCGCTGCGCCTTTCCCCAGTAAAAACCGCAGGACAAAAGCCCGGACTTCATCCGGACGTGCCGACCCAGCATCAGGTTGTCCAAAACGGTCATATGTTTAAACAGCTCGATGTTTTGAAACGCCCGAGCGATGCCTTTTTCCGCTCGTTTATACGGCGCAAGCGAGAGGATTTCCTCGCCTTGAAAGCGGATGCTGCCTGACGTCGGCTTGTACAACCCGCTTATGCAGTTGAGCATACTGGTTTTGCCTGCTCCATTGGGACCAATCAGGGCAAATATCTCTCCTTTTTCCACATGGAAGCTTACCTCCGAGAGGGCCGCCACCCCGCCAAAGCGAAGCGACAGCCGATCGACTTCCAACAATGCCATCTCTTCACCCCCTCCTTCTGTCGATGTATATGAATGAAATAAACAATGTATTCGTCGCTTGTACGACTACATCCTGTCTGTAATTTTGAAAAATTTTTATATTCAAAATTCTACAAAAAATTCATGGATTAAAAAAGCTTCTGTCGAAGTCCCATCCGGCATGAGCTAACGCTGGTGTCGGCTGGGGCCCCGAACCCTTTCCTTGTGGCTGTATTCGATGTCCCAATGTTATACGCTTATATACTGAAAAAACCTCTCCGCAAAAGGGAGAGGTTTTGGACTGGGCGCATTAACGGGCGACGTAGTACGGGTAGATGACCAGTGCCCCGAGGATGGCCACTGCGCCTACGATCATCGCCCACGCACCCAGAGTGCGGGCGTTTCGACGATAGGCCAGATAACCCATGACCATTCCAATTGGGGCGACGAGATAGGGAAGCAGGAACAGAGACAAAATGGATAATCCCAGTCCTACCATGCCAATACCGCCCGAGGCATTGTCCTCGTTTGCTTCCGTTACAGGCGAACGGGGTTCGCGACGGGTCGGTTCAGCAATCTCCGCAGCGGTTTCCACATCATCACCGAGAATGGAACGGACGGGCCGTCGATCCACTCCCTCGCCGGCGTCCTCAGTCTCTTGGCGGTACGGCAGATCCGTTTCGTTGGCAAGTCCACGGTCTCCCTCGTACCTTTCCGTATACGTGTGCGGGTCGTACTTGAGGTTTCCTCTTGGTCTCGAGGCCTCGGGATTAAAGACGGCCCCCATCCACGTATCGGCAGCAAACTCCGTATCGGTATTGTCCGCGTCTCGCTTCTCGGCGCGATCATCGACAACACCGTTGTTTTCTTCCTTCCGCTCAGCATTCATACGTTCGTTTCGATCGTACGCCATGTTGTGCTCAGTCCCCTTTTCCAAAAGGATTGTGGTGAAGGAAGTAGCCTTATTCTCTGTCTTCGGTGTACAATTTAAACTGGAGGCGAGAGGATGAGACCAGAGAAATCCCTAAGGATTGGCATCGATATTGACGGAACCGTAACCGATCCCAGCAGTATTGTGCCGTTGATGAACGAGAGCTTTGGCAAGAATTTGCGGTACGAACAATGCACAGATTATAATTTGGCCACCATTTACGATATCACGGAAGAAGAATTTCTGCTCTGGCTGGATCGGCACGGAGAGCGCCTGTACGACGTCGCCCCCGTCCATGGTACAGCCGACGTGGTTCTGCGCCAGTGGCATCAGAGTCATCGTTTGATTTACATAAGTGCCCGTGAAGCACGTCACATGGACGTGACAGTAAAGTGGTTTGAGCGATACCAGATTCCGTTTCACGATATTGATTTGATCGGCTCTCATGACAAGTTGAGCGCTGCGCAAAAATGGCAGGTGGACTTGTTTCTTGAGGATCGGCTGGAGAACGCCTTGCAGTTGTCCGAGGAGCTGCATATCCCTGTATTTCTGTTTGATACCCCCTACAATCAGGGAATGCTTCCGGCGCTTGTCCAACGGGTTACCTCCTGGGAAGAAGTGCAGGACAAACTGTTGCATCTGCCTGTCCGCTGAGAAGGGAAAAGACGTATCTCCATGGGAGATACGTCTCTTTTGGCATTACTTGTTTTGCTTCTTCGGTTTAAACGTGTGACAACAGGTTTGGGATGAGGATTTGGCCTGGTCCTTGTGACCGCTGTCGTGACCGTATTCACCGGCGAACTCTTCCTTGAAGTTTGCGTTGGCATGCGGATCAATTTCCACCATGATCATGTCCGCCGTACAGTTGTTCCCTTCGCTCCAGTACTCACAGTTGGCAACACTGCATTTGACGATTGTTGGCATGTGAATTCACCCCCTAGGGATATCCTTCACCAGAGGCCGGAGGCTTATTCGATCAACCAATGTTTACAAAGCAAGACCGCCGTCCACACTCAAAACCGCTCCGTTTACATAGCGGCCTGCATCCGACGCGAGGAACAGATAGGCGTTGGCGATGTCAATCGGCTCGCCAAGGCGGCGAAGCGGTACTTTTTCTTCCATCATCTTGAGGATTTTTTCCGGCACTGCTTCCGTCATCGGCGTGCGGATGAATCCGGGTGCGACTGCATTGCAAGTGATTCCCTTGGGGCCTAGCTCCTTGGCCCATGTCTTGGTCATGGCGATCACGCCGGCTTTGCTCGCGGCATAGTTGGTTTGGCCGAAGTTGCCGTACAGCCCTACCACGGAAGAAGTGCTAATGATCCGACCGCACGATCGTTCCAACATAAAAGGGACGACTCCCTGGGTACAGTTGAACACTCCGGTCAGGTTTATGGCGATCACGCGGCTCCACTGTTCCTGCTTCATTTTAGGCAGTGTGGCATCGTCGGTCACTCCTGCGTTGTTGATGAGAATGTCGACTTGCCCGTATTTTCCCAGAACCGAATGCACCATGGCCTGAACGCTTTCGCTGTCGCTTACGTCAACGCGCAGACTGATCGCTGAGCCTCCCTGCTGACTGATTGCGTCCGCCGCTTCCTTGCCTAAAGTCTCCTGGTAATCGGCAATGACGACATGGGCCCCTTCGCGGGCGAACAGCTCCGCTGCAGCCCGCCCGAGACCGCTGGCTCCTCCGGTGATGACCGCCACTTGATTGTGTAGACGCATGAGACTCCCTCCTTTTGTTTTCAAATCGATTGGAAAAGACAGGGCAACGTGCTAGGATTGGCTTACCCATTATGCCCATCGCGGGTTACAGCGGAGTTACAGGAAACACTTGATGCAGGACGGAAGAGGAGGAAACCATGGTGAAAAAACAAGACCGCGTCGTCATCATCACGGGAGCAACAGGCGGTCTGGGCCAGGCACTGGCCCGGGCTCACCTTTTACAGGGAGATCAGGTAGCGGTGACCGGACGCCACTTGACCAAACTGGAGGAATTAAAGGAAATGGCAGCGTCCCTCGGTCGTTCTGGCCACCTGCACCCCTATGTGCTGGATGTGACAGACAACGAAGCCGTCCGTGCCTTTGCTGCATGGATTCACATTCGCTTTGAACGCTGCGACCTGCTTTACAACAACGCAGGGACCGCTGTATTTAAGCCGTTTTTGGAAACAAGTCTGGATGAATGGGAACAGACGCTCGCTACCAATGTGTCCGGACTTCTGTACGTTACCCGCGCGTTCTTGCCGATGATGACAAAGGCCGGCTCCGGTCAGATTGTGAACATTACCTCTTTGGCCGGGCAAGTCGCGACTGCAAAGGCTGCCGTGTACGCGGCCAGCAAGGCTGCCGTGATCCGCTTCAGCGAAGGACTTCGCCACGAGCTGGATGGAACCGGAATAACGGTTACCTGCGTCATGCCGGGTCCGATCGACACGCCTTTTTTGGACAGGGCCGACGAAACCGGCCGCTATCGCCACAAGGTTCGTCGCTTCCTCCTGACGCCCGAAGAGGCAGCCAAAACCATCATGCGAGCCGTGGAAAGAAAACAGCCGGAAGTGGCCCTCCCCCTCCGACTACATGTGCTATCCGCAGTGTATTCCCTTCTTCCCCACGGCGTGAAACGTTGGCTGGCGCCGCTGATGAACCGGAAGTAATCTCAATCGAGCCGCCGCAGCAGCAAAAACGCGAACGCTCCAAAGAGGATGCAGGCGACCGCACCCGCAGCAAACAGTCCGCGAACGCCAAATAACGGGATGAGCAGACCGGAGGCAAAGGCCCCGAGCGGCATTCCCAATCCGGTGATCGTCCGAATACTCGTAAAGACACGCCCCAAGAGCTCTTGCGGAACGTGCCGCTGCAAATAGCTGCGATACAGGATGTTGAATGGAGCAAAACTGAGTCCGGCCAAGGCCATCGAGACGATCGCCACATCCATCCGACTGAACAACGCCAGGGGACTGGTAGTGACGCCCCACAAGACGATGATGGCAGCCAGTGTAAAACCGGTGCGAACCTTCCAGGTGATTGCCGAAAACAACAGCGAGCCGCATAGTGCCCCCACCGCCAGGGCAGACCAAAGCAGTCCCAGCGACAGCGAGCCGCCGGCCAGCTCTTTTTCCGCAAAGAGGGGCAATGCCACCTCGATCGGGCCGTACGCCATATTGAACCAGAAGCTGAAGAAGATCAGCCACAAGATCTGTGATTGTCCTGTCAAATAGGCATAGCCGGTGCGCAGATCGACAGCGAGAGAACGGAGAAATTCCATTGGCTTTCGCAGGCTTGCATCAGGACGGTCCGGTGAAGCCGTTCCTGTTGTCATGCGGCTGAAACAAAACGCGCAAAGGAAAAAGCTGACGGCGTCAAGCAGCAGGACATAGACTTCCCCGTAAAGGGAAATCATCACCCCGGCCGCCGCCGGGCCGAACAGGTAGACGATCTGCCATTGGCTCTCCATCAATCCGTTTGCTTTTACCAGCAGGTCTTTGTTTGGCACCAGTTGGGGCAAAAGCGTCTGCGCCCCGGCGTTGCTGATCGGGGACAGCATCCCGGCGATCACGATCAACAGGTAAACGGCACCCAGCGGCACCTCTTCCAGCTGAAACAGGGCGACCAATCCGAGAAACAATGCACCCCGCAGCATATTGTCCAGCATGATCAGTTTGCGCCGGTCAAACCGATCCAGCAGCACCCCGGCCACCAATCCGGCGAAGACACCTGGCAGGAAATAGGCCAGGACGACTCCCCCCATCGCCGCCGATGATCCTGTTTTTTTCATGATGTACCAGGTAAGCCCCATCCAGCCGAATTGGTTACCGATTCCCGACAAAAAGAGACCAGTCCAATACCAGCGAAATGAACCCAGTTTCCACAATTCTTTCATAATGAGCTCTCCCTTATCTTGCCATTCCTACACGTAATCCTATTCTATTTTTTAAACTTATTCAACTATTTTGTCTGTTAATAACGTAAAAAAAACTCTCCTACTTCGAGGAGAGCTGTTCCGGGACTCGGCGATCAACCGGAGCTTTTCGTCCCTGTGCCACGATCAACACGACCAAAGCGGATACCGCCAGAGTGGAGACGGTAATCGTCTCACCGAGGAGCAGTACGGAACCAACGATGGTAAAAAACGGCTGCAAATACTGCAGCTGGCTGACCCGTGCCACTCCGGCCAAAGCCATTCCGCCGTACCAGGCAAAAAAAGCGAGAAACTGGCTGATGACAGACACGTACAAAAAGCTGAGCCAGACGCTGACCGGCGCGTGCAGCATCTCAGCTGACACCTCTCTGGCTACCGGCCAGAACAAAACGGGAGCAGAAATCAACAGGGCCCAGCAGATCACCTGCCAGCCGCCCAACTCGCGGGCCAACTTCCCCCCTTCGGCATAGCTGACAGCGGCAGCAAATACTGCGCCCATCAGGGCAAGGTCGGCAAGCTGCAGCCCCCCCAGCCCGTTCGCCGCGGTGTAGCCCAGGATCAAGAGACAGCCCGCTGCGCTGGCCAGCCAAAACTTCAGCGACGGCCGTTCGCCTCCCCGAATGGTGGCCATTCCGGCCGTCACCAGCGGGAGAATCGCGATGACAACCGCTCCGTGTGAGGCTGGCACCTGCGTCATCGCCCACGCAGACAGCAGGGGAAATCCGATGATCACGCCGCCAGCCACGACGATCAATCCTTTCCACTGCTGCCAGGTTGGAAGCTTTTCCTGCTTTAGCCAAAGAATCAGCGCAGCAAGTACAGCGGCCACCAGCGCTCTCCCCAATCCCACCACCATCGGGCTGAAATGAGTTACGGCGATTCGGGTGGCGGGAAGCGTCAAACTAAACCCGATAACACCGAGTAAGCCGTATACATAGCCGAGCGTCTCCATTTTTTTCATCATGCTGCTTTCCATCGGCGACCACCTTTTCCAAGATCTGTGCCTCTTATTGTAAAGGTTGTAGAGTTAGAAAGATAGATCATTGTGCCAATGTCAGATTGATTCCTCTACCTGCTCCTTCAGGGGCTTTATCCGCAACAGCCATAAAAGCCCAATCACTCCTCCCCACAATGCCAACCCGGTTGCCACAGCTGCACTGCCAAAGCGCTCCGCCCCATATCCGGCAATCACACAGCCCAGCGAGAAGCTTCCCATCGTGGCCATCTCCCGCAGGGAAAACACCCGGGCGAGCAGGTTCGGATCTGCCAGCTTCTGCAAGCGGGTCATCGACAGGATCGAGGAAGAAAAGGAAGCAAAGGCGGAGAACAGGGTAGTCACCATCAGGACGGGCAGCGGCCCGGAGTGGAACATGAAATAGATGCTTGCGGCCATCATGATGAGCGACCATCCCAGTACGGAATGGGTTCCCCTTGGCCCCAACCGTTCCGCCAGCTTGCCCACAACAGCACCGGCCAACACTCCCCCAAGCCCCAGCGGAATGTCCAGCAATGCATATACGTACAAGCCTTCTCCCCGCTCCTGCAGCACGTAGAACATCATCAAGATATAGTACGTCCAGCAGACCCGCTCCGCCATCTGGTATAAAAACAGGCGCTTGATTTCGGTGTGGCTGTAAATGTAGTCGAAACCTTCCCGCAGCCGATTGATGAATCCTCCGACCACGGCTTCCTTGTTTCCGGGGAGACGGGGCATGCCTAGCAAGAGAAAGAGCGAAAGAAAATAGCAGAAGGCGTCGAACAAGAAGTTAAACCGGTATGAAAACAGATAGACGAGAAAAAACACTGGTGATCACGTAGGGCACCAGCCGAAAAACGGTCCCGGCGGCAAAGGAAAGGCCCGAGCCGCTCAATTCGTGAAGCAGCCCAACCACCGCGATATAGCTGAACTCGTTCCCCATGATGTGAATGACGTGGGCCCCGTACAGACGGCGAAAGGCCGAATGTTTCCATAATTCCTGCATGACTCCTGGTCCCTTCAAGGTTTTCCCTCATTGTACCATCCACAGCGGGGAAAATAACCAGAATAATCTTGCAAAGTTGCTTGTTTCATTGTTACAATACGTTCAAGTTATTTTGAACGTTTAGTGTATTTTGGAGGTAAAATCATGAAACGATACGTCGTGATTGAAACACTGGATCAGATGAAGGCGATGAGCGATCCGCTTCGGCTGCAAATCCTCACCCATTTGATCAAGGAGGAGTATACGGGCAAACAGTTGGCCACCCTGCTCTCCATCTCTGCTTCGAAAATCCACTACCATTTGAAAGAATTGGAGAACCACGGCTTAATCGAAGTGGTGCGCACGGAAGAGAAGAACGGGATCGTACAAAAGTTTTTCCGCGCTGTAGCCTATGATTTCAAAATCAGCGAAGAGCTGCTTCCTTCCGTTCGAGAGGAAACCCTGCTGTTGCAGGAAAGCACGATTAATCAGCTGCGCATGGGCATATCGCGCGTATACAATGCGCCGGAGGATTCGTTTCGGATCTTTGCCGAGGAGTCGCAAAAGCCGCCGTTTTTCCTGGGCAATTGCGAAATCAAGGCGCCGAGGGAGGAAATAAAAACATGGCTTCTCAAGTACCGGGCACTCCTCGATGAATTGGGAGAAATGGAGATGCGGCATCTGGAGCGGATCAAATCCGGGGAGGCTGTAGACGATGAGGAGATTTTCTTCTTGCTGTCTGTCGGGTTTATGACCAATGAACAGCTTTTCATTGCCGATGACGAGACTTTGCCCGAAGGTTACGAAATGGCGGGCGGGGTGGTTGTACGCAAAAAGCGAGGGGAGAAAAAGTCCCATGACGAACACAGCAAGCAATCGTCTGATTTGGCGTAACGGCAACTTTATCCGGCTCTGGTCCGGTACGGTGTTGTCCGCTTTGGGCGATACCGCGATTTTCATTTTGCTGCCATGGTATGTGATCGACGTCACCGGATCGGAAGGGGCACTGGGAACCGCCCTCCTGTGCATGTCGCTTCCCCGCCTGTTGTTCATGCTGGCTGGCGGCGTCGTAGCCGATAGGGTAAACCGCCGAACCATCCTGTCACTCTCCGTCCTGGCCCGCGCTGCGGTTTTGATCGGCTTCAGCCTGCTGCTGACGGGCGGTGAGGGTCAAGAGATGCTAGGCGCCGTTTATGCGATGGCCGTTCTGTTCGGAGTAGTGGATGCCTTCTTCTGGCCTGCCCGCGGTTCCATCATGCCGTTTGTGGTACCGAAAGAGCAGTTGGGAACTGCGAACAGCGTCATGGAGACCTCACAACAGCTCAGCATGGTTGGCGGCCCTCTCCTCGCCTCGTTTTTGCTCTACCTCGGTTCCTATCCGCTCATGTTTGCCGCGGTGGCCGTCGCCTTTTTGCTCAGCCTCTGCTTCATCCTCACCATCCGCCTTGTGACGAATCCGTCCCCGGATGATGGAACTTTTCCAAACACCCCGGCAAAAGAGTCCGCTGTTCGCGATCTGTCTGACGGTATTCGTTACGTGTTAGGCATTCGAGTTCTGGCTATCATTATGGTCATCTCGTTGTTCCTAAACATGATGTTCGCAGGACCGATCAACATCGGGCTGCCGGTGCTTGTCAAACAGCTGGGTTGGGACGGCACTGCACTTGGGTACCTGCAGGGGACGCTCGGAATCGGTGCGATCCTCGGCGGAATGATTACCGGTCTGGCAAAAGGCTTTCGCGGCCGATTCCTTCTCCTGCCGCTATTCATCGGACTCCTGGGGACAGGCGTGGGAGCGCTTGGTTTTATGACCAACCTTCCAATCGGGTTGACGATGATGCTGATAGCCGGCGCGATGCTGAGCATGACCAACATTCCGTTGATTACCTACATTCAGACGATTGTCGCTCCCCATATGCTGGGCCGCGTCATGTCGCTTCTCACGTTGATGTCGCTTGGATTTACGCCGGTGAGCTTTGCATGTACCTCGTTTTTCCTCGAGCATCATCTGGCTACGCCGTCGCAGATACTCCTGGTGGGCGGCATCTGCATGAGCCTATTGGGACTCAGCTTGATCCTGTTCCGCGAGTTTCGCCTAATGGAAGAGCACCCCTCGTGGAGACAGCACAGCGCCGCTTCGTGAAAGGAAAAAAAGACGCTTCCCTCTTAAAAAGGCGAGCGTCTTCCTGCTTTCTTACGAGGTTTTCAGTTTTTCCAGTTCGGACTGGAACTTGTCATTCAACACTTTGATGTACGTGCCTTTCATTCCCAGGGAGCGAGACTCCAATACGCCTGCGCTGGCCAGTTTTCGCAGCGCATTTACGATGACGGAACGCGTCAGACCCGCCTGATCTGCCAACTGGCTGGCAACCAGCAGCCCTTCCTTCGCGTCAAGCTGCTCCATGATTTTTTCAATCGCGATCTGCTCGCTGTAAGAGAGGGACGAGAGCGCAATCTTGGCAAACGTTTTGTCACGCACCTCGCTTTCAATCTGTTCCGTACGGTGACGAACGATTTTCATGCCGATGACGGTGGCGCCGATTTCCGCCAGGATCAGATCTTCCGTCTCAAACAATCCGTAGGCGCGCAGTAGGACCAACGTTCCAAGGCGGCTTCCTCCCGCATTGATCGGTACGATCGTCGTCATCATTTGCGGAAAAAGCGAAACCAGTTCCGGCGGCACCAGGCTGTACGGGCTGTGTGCTCCCTCATTGGCGAGGGATTGGGTCACCTCAAGCAGCTTCTGATTGTAGCCGATTGGCAGATGGTTGTTGATCCGCCCGTCGTCACTCAGGCTGAATTCGTGGGTGATACCACTGCCCAACAGGGACCCATCCGCTGTGACGATGTAGACATTGGATGCGATAACATCGGACAGCAGCCGGCCCAGGTCATGATAGCTTACGCCGCTGCCTCCCATGGTTTTTTGCAGCATGAAATTGATTTTTCTCGTTTTGTCTAGCAAATTCATTTTGAAAATTCCTCCTCATCGGGTTTCATGGTCACAGTATTGTCAGAAAAATGCGCCTTCATACCTGAAGCCCCAAAAAACATTCCCGATGATGGATGGAAATAAAAAAGCTGCCTGATCAGGCAGCTTTTTGCTTTATCGGATGTTACGGTCAATCATGTTTTCCAGAACTGAAGCGATGTTCGCCACAGAACGGTTCTGATCGGAATCGGTCAGTCTGATGCGGATGTATCGTTCGTCCAAATTGAACGCCTCTTCCAATGCTCCGAGGAAGCCGCGCGCACGCTTATCCAGCTCCAGCAGCACCTCCAGCTCACCGTCCCGCAGGAAGAAGATCACTTCCAGCTCCTCCAGTCGGCTGCGGTACTTGCCCGTCGGACGGAACTCGAACTCCTGTACGAACGGATACTTGCGGCCCAGGTAACGGTTGTACTCGCAATCCACCTTGAACAGCTGGAAGCCCAAATGACTAATGGCATCCAACACCTTGGACATCAGCGGATGCGGACGAACTTCAATAAAGTCGGAATCGCCCGGGTCTATCGCGTTCTTGATATCCAGGCCGGTGCGTAGGTAAACCGGCTGACGTCCCATTGTCAACGGAGTCTCATACGGAAGTTGGAACGAAAACGGCAGCACCTTGCTCTCTCTCGGCTGGAGAGTGAATCGCTCGGACAGGCGGTGCTTCACCAGCGTGCACTCTTCCTTTACCTTGGTGTCATTTGCCTCGCGTTCGTAGTGGGTGACCACATACATGTAAATTTCATCAATCTCCTGTGCCACATCGCCTCCGGTGATGTGCACTTCCCCTTTCACCGTATCCCCGGGAAGCAACGAATCCTTTTCCAGACGGGCGTCCACCTGCGCAGAACCGATTCCTACGCTGGCCAACAGCTTCTTGAACATCGACATGAATCCTCTCTCCTTTATCCCTCACGCGGACTCTCCGCCGTGATGTTTCCTGAAAAGGTATACGCTGTTCGCGGTAAAAAAGTTTCAACTTTCCTTTGAAAAAAGTTGAATCAAGGTGGGTCAAGCTTCACTTCCGCTGTGACGATCAGGTGAAGGATTCTTCCGATCGCCACTGTCTTCAGTCGAACCTCAACTGTCTTTCCTTCCACGATATACTCGCGGCGACGAAACATCTCGTGCAGCAGCAGATGAATGTCGGTAATCTGATCCGACTTTTTCCCTTTGAGGTGTATCACGTCTTTTTCCAGCTGCCGAATGACTTCCGCTTCCATAATCGGGTGGGGCTTGGGATCGAGCACTGTGACCGAGATCTCTTCAATGGTCTGCACCAGTTTCTTTTTGGCCACCCGCTGTGAATGCTTCAGCCCCTCGATCTCTTCCTCATGCCGCTCTTTCAGCAGCTTCAGGTTGCGGTTTTCCAGCATATAGGATTCCAACTTTTTTCCAGACACAAGGGCTACTCCCGCACCGCCCAGAAGCCCGCCGATGACGATCAACACCACATATCGCTTCCACAACCGCACGCTCACGGGCGCACCTGCACCAGCCACTGGATGGAAATCGTCCCGGCATGGGCGCCGAGAAAGGCGGCGACGATCATGATCAGCTGCTTGGCGACAGGGGAAAAATTCCCCATTAATATTTTTTCAATTTGCAAAAAGGAGTCAAACGTGCCCCCCAGTGCTCCGACCAATCCCCAAATTTTCAGCTGGACAGCCAGTTCTGCCATCGCCAAAAGCGGCGGTTTTTGCGGGTCAAAAAAAGTCGCCAGCCCGCCGGAGATGGAGCCCCCGATCACAATTCCGTACGCTACGAAGAAAGTGAGAATGACCTGCGCCACGTACGATTCACCACCTGACTTTGTTCACTATTAGCTTATCCCTACGCGATTCGTCAGGCAAATATGATGTCCATCCAAATAAAAAACGGCTTTCCATTCCACACTAACAGGGGAAAGGTGGTGGTATTATGGTTTCCTTTTCGCTCGGCGATCTGGAAAAAATTCATTTGGCCATCGACATGGCTCAACGTTTTGTCCGCGGGGAAACGTATCACGGCGACAAGCCGCAAATGCTGCTTCATGAGTTTGACATGCTTTTGGAAAAAGTACGGGACTATCGCCATGACGAAACGTACACCATGGAAAGCGAGCACAATCTCTCGGCTGCCAAGACAGTGGACGCCGACCACTCCTGAACCCTCGGACAATAAGAAAACCCACCCGGCATTAGCTATCCTCGACCCACTCGGCGTTAGCTATCGCTGTGCCGAGTGGGGTCCCCTTCTTCGCCGGGCGGGGCCCCGAACACTTTTCTAGCGGCTGTATGGGATGTCCAAATTTATAAATTCTTATACACCATCAAAAACGGCATGAACCCCGAAGGGCATGCCGTCTTTAATGTTCTTCCCGCGACGCACGTTTCAGCCTGCGCTGAATTTGCGCCGAGTGCATCATCATCAAATCCATGAACAGGTTGATCATGTTGGGATGTTGCATCAGCTGTCGAAACACTTCCGGATTCTCCTGAAACCATTGCTCATTTGCCTTCACCCATGCTCTGAAACCTTTGTCGCTTTTGTAGTGGCGATTGAGACGGCGAATGGGTCGGTAGGCGCTCATCTTACTCTATCCCTTCATCAAAGAAAATGGAGAGAAGAAAGATGATGACCAGAATCCAGATGATTACCTCAAACCCGTCGTTATGAAAAAAACCTTTATTCACGCCTTTCCCTCCTGTCGCTTCCCTGTCTTTCTCCCATACGCAGTTTTTGCCTACTGGCGCCATTTACATTAATAGGTATATGTCGGGGGGCAGCCGTTGGTTTGGACGTCTGCCTGTGCGTGAAAGAATTCCGCGAACGCCTACGGCTCCATGTGAATATTCCCGCTGCCCTTTCACTCATACTAGTCGGGAGACTGAAATGGAGAGGAGGTCGGCAAATGGGCGAAACTTCGGCGACGCTCATGCGGAACAAAAACTTTCTCCTGCTCATGGTGATCGTTTTTTTCATGCATCTCGCCGCTTATTTGGTCATCCCGGTCTTTCCCGTCTTTTTGCAAAAAGCAAGGGCGCTCAGCATCACTCAGGTGGGAATGATTCTGGGAGTGGGCAGCGTGGCCTATCAGGCAGGCAGCCTGGCAGGAGGGCCGCTGTCCGATCGCTACGGGAGACGCTCCGTGATGGTGGCGGGGGCACTGACGCAGTCCCTGGCCATGTTGGGCTACCACTTTAGCCAGACCTATTGGCTCTTCCTCGTCTCTTCCGGCATCAACGGATTGGGAGTGGGACTGCTCGCCCCTACCTTGAAGGCGATGATTGCCGATCTGGTAGAGCGCGTCCTGCGGACCAAAGCGTTTTCCTGGCGAGGGATTTTCGCTCACTTCGGGATTATTGTGGCCGGTGTTACGATTACCTGGCTCACCGCCCGAAATCTACAGCCGTTTTTGTTTGCGGCCCTTGTCTTCTTTGTGGTAGCCGCGGTGACACAGTTTACCTTGCCCTACGATCGCTGCATAGGGGAGAATTGTCAGGCCACCCCGTTCAAGGAGTACATGAAAATTCTGCGCCATCGCAGCTTTTTGTTGTTTGCCGGCATCACGCTTTTGATCTGGGCGTTTTACGCTCAATTCTCACTGGTCTTGCCCCTGCGCGGCGAGCATGTCCTTCACTCTGCTACCCTGATCGGGTTGATTTGGACGATCAACTCGATCTGTGTGGTCCTGTTCCAAGGGGCCGTCTCCCGCTTTGTTCTGGAACGGATCAACCCCTATCTCTCACTGACTGCGGGCACCACCCTGATCGGGGCCGGTCTGTTCAGCATGGGGTGGGCGGAACACTTTTACAGTTTGAGCGCGTCCGCCATCCTGTTCATCCTCGGGGAGATGCTGTTCATGCCGGTACTGGACAGCCTCGTGGGTTATTTTGCCAAAGAGGAATGGCTCGGTGCCTACTTCGGCATCGCCAACTTCATGTCGGGCATCGGCACGGCTATCGGAACCAGCATGGGCGGCAACCTGGTAGAGCAGCTCGGCGGCATAGGCAGTCGATCACCCTGGATCGCATACGGCCTTATGACCGTTTTTCTCGCAGCTGTTCTGGGACTGTTCGCCAGTTACGCCATGCCCAGGCACCAGCGTGGTATCAAGCCGGATGTGCATGCACCGGGAAATAGGGAGGGAGCACGTTGAAAGAGGAACGACTGCAACAGGTTCCGACGGTCTTGCAGATTCAGACTCAACTGCCGCTGTCGTCTCTGCTCGTCCATTTGGAGGACAGCAGCCTTGCAAGGGTCCGCACACAATCACAGCGTCGCCAGCTGACGTGGCTCGACTGGATGTAATTCGACGTAGTATCGCCACTAAGAAGCACCCTGCGGGCACCCGGATGTGGCTTCGCAAGGATGTAATTCGACGTAGTATTGCCACTAGGAAGCACCCTGCGGGCACCCGGATGTGGCTTCGCAAGGATGTAATTCGACGTAGTATCGCCACTAGGAAGCACCCTGCGGGCACCCGGCTGTGGCTTCGCAAGGATGTAATTCGACGTAGTATCGCCACTAAGAAGCACCCTGCGGGCACCCGGATGTGGCTTCGCAAGGATGTAATTCGACGTAGTATCGCCACTAGGAAGGAGGATCATTATGAAGATTTCCAAGGAACGGGTTTCCAACAACCAGGAAACCCGGACAGAGCGCAACTTTCAGCCTGACTCCGTTCAAAACGAGAAGCCGGGTTACGGAAGCAAAAAGCTGGAAGGACCCAATCGCCCTTCTACATAGAGTTGTCCACCCGGCTAAAGCCGATGCTGCGTCGGGCGGAACCTGCGGGAGTGAAACGTCACTCCCTCAGTTTGTTGAGAAACCAATGGTTTGTAAAGGGACCGATTCCTCCAGCTACCCGCGAGCTGTGACGACCTGCTAGCGTAGGGACGTGGGCGCGGGGATAAAGCAGCGCCACCCCTGAGAAAACTTCGTAGTGACGCGGCTTTGGCGATGCCCCCAAGAATCGTCGCGGAGCGGACAGTGACACTTCCCTGTGGGGAGGATACGGGCCCCGCCGAACGCGAGCATTAGCTTCCGTTCGGTGGGTAAAGCGCCGAGCGGAGCGGAGAAATCGGTCCCGAATAGACACCAATACCTTTTTCGACAGTCTCCGGGAGTGAAACGTCACTCCCTCTTATTTTTTCGACAATATTCTTTCTACGGTTGAAGGTTCTGTCGATTTCGCCTATTATGAGGAGGAATGTTACCAAAATGCGGAAAGGACGTAGTGCCTTGCCTCTTCAATCGACGACGAAATCACACCTCTACCCGATCTTTTTGGTTCTTCTCCCCGTCCTCTTCACGATCGTTGTATTTGTGGGATATTCGCAAGCCAAACAGCAGTACTACGAAGCAGGGATTCGATCATTGGACAAGCAGATGAATACCATTTTCGAAATACTTGCGCTATTCAATTCCCAGGTAAAGGAAGGCATTCTTACCCATTCGGAAGCGGACCTCAGAGTAAAAGAGTTGTTGGCGGGCCCCAAACAGCCGGACGGCACGCGAGACCTTTCTGCGGTTAAGGTAACCCTTGCCAAAGGGGATTCGATTTTCGCCTTCAATTCTCAGGGAGTCCTGACGTTTCATTCACAGTTGGAAGGGAGAAATCTGTACAATATAGCCAATCCCGAAGGGCGCTATCTGGTGAGAGAAGTGCTTAACGAAGGAAAAATGGTCGTTACGTACCGATGGAAAAACCGGGACGATTCATTCGACCGCACCAAAATCGCCATCGTTCGATACTACCCGCAATGGGACTGGTACGTCTGCCTTGCCGCCATAGAAGAAAACTTTTACGAACAGTTCCGCAAAGTGGAATCATTCCTCACGTTTCTCGTTGCCGGCAGCTACATCATTGCCGCTGTTTTGTTTTATCTGACCCGCCAAAAGGAAAAAGCACTGGTCACCTCAACGCTGCGAGGAGAACAGCTGGCGTTGACCAACCAGAGCATTCTGAAGACACTGGCCGTCGCGTTGGAAGAGAAGGATTCCTACACGTCCGGACACTCTCAGCGGGTGGCATATTACATGCGCGTCATTGCCGAGAAGATGGGATTCGAGCCTCATATGCTGGATACCCTGTACACAGGCGGTCTTCTGCACGACATTGGCAAAATCGGAATCGAGGACAACATCTTGTTGAAAGCGGGCCGCCTGACTGACGAGGAATACCGCATCATCAAGTCACATCCGGTCCGCGGCGAAGCGCTGTTAAAACGGTTGTACGCCACCGCCAGCAAACAGGAATCCCAGCAAGTGAATACGATTTTGACCATTACCCGCTCCCATCATGAGCGTTTTGACGGCAACGGGTATCCTGATCAGCTGAAGGGAGAAGAGATTCCCCTGTTCGCCCGCATCGCCGCCGTCGCCGATTCGTTTGATGCGATGACGTCGTCACGCGCCTATCGAAAAGGACTTTCTTTTTCCAAAGCATGTGACGAGATCATGAGCCACTCAGGTACCCAGTTCTGCCCTGCGGTGGTGGACGCCTTTTTCCAGAGCATTACGGAAGAAACGTTTTTCCACGCTCACCAGATTTCACGCGCAAACGAGCTCCTGTTTGAAAAAATGGACGACAAGGAAGAAGGACCTTCGGTTTTTCAACCGCTTAGCGGGTAAAACCCCACCCACCCGTAAACAAAGCCACTCAGCCCAAGCACGGGCGAGTGGCTTTGTTTGTAGGTGAACACGTATAAGAACCAAATTTTGGTGCATAATTTGGTTGAGTTCAAGTGAGTGGGGGGAATGGCATGAAAATCAAGTGGCTCTCTTTTCTCGCGGGATCTTTTACCGGGGCTTTCTTGGCAATGGTTTGTACTCTCATTCTTATGCTGCTGTTTGCCAGACCCTTCATAAAATGGATGGTTGGGCGCTTCACAAAACGATTGATGTCGGATCGCTACGCGGAAAATATCTGGGAAATGGTAACGGCGATGACCAAAATAAGCCCCAGAATTGTTGTGGAAAACAGCTTGCGTGCTTCATTAGGCGGGGTGATTGAACGACCGTTTGGCAGTCCGCGCAAGTTTCTCCATTTTGACGGCTTGATTTTTTCGCCGGCTCAATTGGCGACGTTGCCGGCTGCAGAAACCCATCCCGTTGACATGCGCCTGACAATCGGGCCGAAGGCGAAAAAACCGCTCATACTGGACATTCCCCTCATGGCAGGAGGGATGGGGTATGGGATCGGAGTGTCTGAGAAAATAAAAATAGCCCTAGCCAAAGGAACGGCTGCCGTAGGAACCTCAACGAATTCTGGCGAAGGTCCTTTTTTGCCTGAAGAACGAGAAAACGCCAGGTATTACATCTTGCAGTACAGCTCAGGCCATTGGGCAAAAGAGCCGGAGATTCTCCGCCAAGCGGATGCAATCGAAATTCATATCGGGAAAGGGGCAACTGCCGGTTCCGGAAGTATAATTCCGTCCGAGTACCTGCAGGGAAGGGCGCGTGAGCTTCTGCAGGCGCCTGACGAGGGTTTCCTCGTAATTCCTTCCCGCCACAGCGAAATAAAAAAGCCCGAGGACCTTCGAAGCCTGGTTGACAGACTGCGTGAGATCACGGAGGGTGTGCCGATTGGAGTAAAAATCTGTGCGAGTGCGAAGCTGGAAGCCGATCTGGAAATAGCCATTCAGGCAGGGGTCGATTTTATCAGTATAGACGGAGGACAAGCAGGTATGAAGGGAGCGGCTCCCATTCTCGAAGACGATTTTGGGCTGCCTACCATTTTTGCGCTTTGCCGTGCCGTCGAGTATCTCAAGAAGCGAGGAGTAAAAGAGCGGATTACTCTGTTGAGCGGCGGAGGCTACTCTGTTCCGGGCGATTGTTTGAAAGCGATCGCGCTGGGAGCGGATGGTGTATATATGGGCACGGCTCTGCTTTGGGCTATGACTCACGACCAGATAACCAAGGCGATTCCGTGGGAACCCCCTACCCAGCTCGCCTTTTACCCCGGCACGCTAAAAGATGAATTTAACGAGGAAGAGGCTGCCGTCTATCTGGAGAAATTTTTTGTATCTTGTACGGAAGAGATGAAGATGGCCATTCGTGCTTTGGGCAAAACGTCTTTAAAGGAAGTAAACGCAGAGGATCTGGTTGCCCTTGACGAATGGACGAGCAAGGTCTCAAAGGTTCGTCTGGCTCACCTGCCCTGCGAAAATAGGAAACAGAACGACCCGCCCTCTTCTGTCCCTTCAGAAAACGATTGACTCCCCTCCCATTCTTAAATGGGGGGGCTTCATTATTCTGGTTATATTCCTTCCTCTTTATGGAAACAATGAATGATACGAACGTTTTTGTGTTTGGAGGTTATTCGAAATGAAAGACGAGGGACAACTGAAAGGAAGTTTCTTTTTGGTGATGGTATTAGGCGTACTCATGATTGGAAGTTGGTGGTTCATTTTTGACTTGTATCTTAGCCGGCAATAGGGCGGGAGTGAATACGTATGATGGGAATTGATTTGCCTCGGTACGAACGGATCTGGTTGTGGTTTGGCGTCATTACTCTTGTTATTTTCCTGCTCATTACCGGAATTATGGCCTTTTCCATGGAGCTCCATCCGGCCAATGGGCATGTGAAGACAGTGGCCCCGGAACAGATCAAGACCACCCCTCCGTTTGACAAACCGGGTATTTATTCGGTAGGCAAAAACGAGTATAAAGCGGTGATGGTGGCGCAGGCTTTTAACTTCCTGCCCATCGACCCGACCGTTCCAAAAGGATCAACCGTCCACTTCCATGTGACGAGTCCCGATGTCATACACGGCATCGCGATCCCTGGAACCAATGCAAACATGATGATATTGCCCGGACACGTGACCGAATTCACGTATACGTTCCATAAACCGGGAGAATACCTCATCTTGTGTAACGAATACTGCGGCGTCGGACATCAAGTCATGATGGCGAAGCTGATTGTGAAATAGTTTCTCTTGCAGGAGATGATGAAATGAATGATCAAACCCATGGAAATGTAGGATTTGACGGAGCGACGGTCGGAACAAGCCATTTTGTATTTCAAAGGAACGACAAACTTCTGATACAAGCCCATATCGGCTTTGCCTATTTTGCCCTGCTGATTGGCGCCCTTGCCGGTGTCCTTCAGACGCTGCAGCGAACCGGGGTCATCACGCTGCCGTCTGCGCTTGGCTATTATCAGCTGCTTACGCTTCATGGCGTAAGTCTGGCGCTTGTGTTTACGACCTTTTTTATCATCGGCTTTCTTTACTCGGGTATGGCCAAGACAACCGGAGGCCGGTTATGTTCAGGAGAACGCGGGTGGGGATGGACAGGGTATGGTCTCATGCTGGGGGGAACGTTACTGGCGCTGTACCCTATCATAACGAACGACGCGTCCGTGTTGTATACCTTTTACGCTCCGCTAAAAGCTTCTCCGTTGTTTTATATCGGATTGGCCGCTTTGGTTGTTGGCAGCTGGAGCAGCAGCATCGCCATCTTTTCCGCGTTCCGCCGTTGGCGAAAAGCGCATCCGGGCGAATCATCGCCTCTCTTTGCCTATATGTCAGTCGCTACGATGATTCTATGGGACATTTGCAGTCTGGGCGTTGCCATTGAAGTGGTTGTTCAATTAATTCCCTGGTCGTTGGGTTGGGTAGAACGAGTCGACGTCACCTTGAGCCGCACGCTGTTCTGGTATTTTGGGCACGCGTTGGTTTATTTTTGGCTGCTTCCGGCTTACATCTACTGGTACGTCAATGTCCCGAGGCTGATCAGAGGCAGGATATTCAGCAATTCTCTCCCGCGGCTTACCTTCATTCTGTTTATCCTGTACTCCATTCCCGTAGGTCTGCATCACCAATTAAACGAACCCGGAGTATCCTCTATTTGGAAGTTCGTGCAGGTCGTACTCACGTTTTTTGTGGTAATCCCGTCCTTTTTGACCGCTTTTTCACTCTTGGCCACGTTTGAATTGGCGGGGCGTTCGCAGGGAGGAAAAGGCTTGCTGGGATGGCTGACAAAACTTCCGTACAAAGATGTGCGGTTCCTTGCCCCTTTTTTGGGGATGGTCATGTTTGTTCCCGCAGGTATTGGCGGAATCATTAACGCGAGTTACCAGATAAATCAGGTGGTCCATAATACACTGTGGGTCACCGGGCATTTTCATCTTACGCTGGCAACGAGTGTGATTTTAACCTTTTTCGGCATCTCCTATATGCTGATCCCCATCCTATCCGGCAGGACCCTAACCCGCAAGGCAAACAACCTGGGAATCGTACAGGCCTTCACCTGGGCGATCGGCATGCTGTTCATGTCAGGGGGCATGCACATCGTCGGCCTTTTGGGAGAACCCCGTCGCATCAGCTATACGACTTATGGTGACGCTCCGATCACACAGGACTGGGAGATCTATCGGCAGTTTATGGCGCTGGGAGGCGGCATTTTGTTCACAGGGATCGTCCTGTTCCTGATCATTGTGCTGTACCTGTGGTTTTACGCCCCGAAAGCGGAACAGCCGGTTGAGTATCCTATCGGCGAGGTGATCGACGATCAAAAGAAGCCCCCGTATTTCCTTGAACGTTGGTCCCTTTGGATTGGCGTGGCGGTTGGCTTGATTTTATTAGCCTACACGGTTCCATTCATACAGATGTTTATCCACCCTGCTTCCGGAGCGTTACCCATGCGAACCTGGTAGGAAACACCGTCGCTTTCGACGGTGTTTTTTTTCTTTATTTTCGCTGAACCCTATTGGATGGAGACCAGCTTGTAGGGTACTTGCATGTCGTCCAGCTGCTTCAGGAAGAGAGCCGACTCCTCGCTTGGACACCGCAGCAAGAGGTATTGGGTAAAGTAAAAGACGATGCGGTCCCGTTCGCCCTCCAAAAGCCGATAGTGGGAAAGTTCGGAGACATCGAGGAGATTGTAAAAATACTCGAATCGCTCCGAAGTGAGTTCGGCGCGGAACGTCCGGCTGACGACGATCTCACCGCTCCGGTTGTCACGTCGGTTTTCCCTTGTGGCTCCAAGGAAACGCAGCAGTTCTCCGGCCCTCTTCGCCCCCAGCTTGTCAGCAAGCATGCTGTCGTTGTACTCCACTTCCAGGTGAGTCAGTCGCTGCCTGACACTGTTCAGCATCGACATCAACACCTTTCGTACAACCAGATTGCCGGGCGCAAATTGATTGTCGAAAAAATTGTATTCAAAGGCAACTTCCTTGTCTGACTCACGCGTATACAGTACGATGGCGTTCACGTTGACCTTTTGACTCCTTTCCTCAGCGGAACCGAATGGCGTCCAGTACGGTTCGATCAAGCTTTTTGACGACAGCGATCAGGAGTCGCTTGGCCGCTTCATAATCATCCCGGTCAATCATGGATGCATGGCTGTGAATGTAGCGAGAGGGGATGCCGATCACAGCGGTAGGCACTCCAGCGCCGTAAAGCTGAACGCTTGCGGCATCGGTGCCTCCTTTGGCTATGTAAATCTGATAAGGGATGTTCTCCTGCTCGCAGGTTTCAATCAATAAATCGGATAGACCGGGCATGAGAATGAAAGTGGGATCGTACAGGCGCATCAATACGCCGCCTCCCAGCTTTCCCCCTTCCTCTCTTGATCCGGGAATATCGCCGGCAGGGCTGGCATCCACGGCAAAAAAGACGTCCGGCTGAATGAGGTGAGCCGATGTTTTTGCTCCCCGCGTTCCTACCTCTTCCTGAACGGTTGCACCCGCGTAGACGACATTGGGGTGTCCCGGACTTTGCTTCAACTCGCGCAGAAGCTCAATCGCCAAGCTGCAGCCGTACCGGTTGTCCCAGGCTTTTGCCAACAGTCTTTTGGGATTGGCCATCGGCGTAAACGGACAAACAGGCACAATCGGTTGTCCCGGACGAACCCCCAGCCTCTCCGCCTCCTCCCGCGACTCCACTCCGATGTCGATAAACATGTTTCTCACATCCATCGGCCGGTTGCGCAGGTCTTCGCCAAGAACGTGAGGCGGGATGGACCCGATGATCCCTTCAACCGTTCCGTTTGGCGTAATGACGTGCACCCGTTGGGCGAGCAATACCTGCCCCCACCATCCTCCCAGTGTCTGGAAGGAGAGAAAGCCTTTTTCGGAGATGCGGGTGGCCATGAACCCCACCTCATCCATGTGGCCTGCCACCATAACGCGGGGGCCGTTCTCGTCTCCCCGTGCGACACCGAAGATGCTGCCCAGGTTATCACAGACAATTTCATCGGTACAGTCGGATATGTATTCGCGCATGATGTCGCGCACTGGTCCTTCAAATCCCGGAGCCCCCGGAGCTTCCGTCAAACGCTTCCACAAGGCAAGCTGAAAATCGTTGGTCATGAAAAGAGTAACCCTCCTTACGCATCGCTTTCTTCATTATCAAGGAGGCCGCGGGGGAATGCAACCGATGTCAGAAGGACATATTTATCACACGGTAGTGACAGAGTCTTTACCGGAAGAAATAGGAAGAGAAAGAGGAAGGGAGAGCCACCTGATGAACAACCAGCGAAAACCGTCTATTTTTCTCGGTTCATCTGTTGAGGGCCTTGACGTTGCTCGTGCAATCCAGAAGGATCTCAGATATGAAGCTGATTGCATTGTATGGCCGCAAGGAGTATTTGGAGTTGGAAGTATACCTTTGATGGATCCGATCGGTATGGCCGATCGCGTTGATTTTGCCATATTTGTTTTTACACCAGACGATGTCGTCCGCTATCGAGAAACTGGAAAAACCCGAGTCCGCGCTTCTGTTTCGGGTAACGTGAGGGGAGCGTCCAAAGTGCTTTCACGTCAAACATGGCGTTCTCTTATGGCTCAACGTGCAAAGTTCATGGCCGTGTCCCCGTAATAAGAAAAAGCTTCGACTGAAGCCCTCTCGAAGAAGCTGGTTCTTCGTTAGAGGAAACTTTTTATGCGTTCCGGAAAGTTTATTTCAGGACGCTTTCAAACGGTGAAGCCCTTAAACTTTCCTACACGATAAGAAAACCCACCCGGCATTAGCTATCCTCAACCCACTCGGCGTTAGCTATCGCTGAGCCGAGTGGGGTCCCTTTCTTCGCCGGGCGGGGCCCCGAACACTTTTCTAGCGGCTGTATGGATTAAGACGGAATCGACATTTTCGATACAAGGGAAGCAGGCTTTAAAAACCGAACTATACTTATATAAAACGGTAATGGATCGCAAAGCTAGGCTCCTGTGCGCAGGAGCCTTTTCCATTGTAGTCAGGCAGGAATGTTACCCCATGTACAGAATAGGTACCATATTCTTTCTCTTTTGAGGTGATTTCCGGCCATGAACATAACCTTTCGAGCCTTGACAGAAAAGGCCGACCTGCACGCTCTTGAAGAATTGGAGGCAGCGGTCTGGAGCGGAGACTCCGTCATTCCGCTGCACATGACTCTGACGCTTGCCAAGTTCGGCGGTCTGTTTCTCGGAGCCTACGACGATGATACACTGATCGGTTTCCTGTACAGCTTCCCCGGCTTTACCGACGGTGAACCCCACCTCTGTTCCCACATGCTCGGTTTTCTGCCCGAATATCGCAAACGCGGATTGGGTGTGCGGATGAAGTGGCTGCAGCGGGAGGAAGCGCTGAAATTGGGGCATCGAAAAATTACATGGACCTACGATCCGTTGGAAACGGTAAACGGCTACCTGAACATCGCAAAACTGGGGGGTGTGGTTAAGCGCTATTTGCCAAACTGTTACGGCGAGCTAAACGATGAAATGAATCGCGGCTTGCCCACCGATCGTTTCCTGGTGGAATGGTTCATCGACAGCCAACGGGTAGAGCAATATCGAGTCTCCAAGCCCCCTCTCATCTCCACAGAGGGCGCCCCATCAGTTTTGGAGACAGATCTGTCCGGTGATCTTCCCTATCCCCGCACCCATCGCCTGAACGAATTGAGCGACGTACTGCTGCTGCCGGTACCTGCCCACTTCCAAGCGCTCAAGCGTGCCGACATGGAAGCGGCAAGAGAGTGGCGGGAGGTTACCCGAACCCTTTTCACTCATTACCTAGCACGCGGTTACGTGATCACCGGAGTGATTCGTGATCAATCCCTGCCGCTCGTCCATTATGTGCTGGAGAACAAGCAGCTCGATGTGATCTTGCGGTGCACCTAACTCGGGAGTTGGCCTTGTCGCCTAAAAGAAAAAAATGGATCTTTCCCGGGCAATAGGCGGGAAAAGCAACCCGAGGCTGTCACAGACAGCCTGAGCTTGTTAAGAATCTACCGTAGCAAGAAGAAGCAATGTTTCCAGGCGGAGCGACTAGCGAAGTCCAACTGAGCGAAGCAGCGCATTCGCAGGGAAAAGGAGCGTCACCTCTGAACAATCTCCGCAGCGACTCTGCTTTGACGCTCCCCAGCGAATCGTTGCGAAGCGGACAGTTAATCCTTCATATGCAGGACGTAGACCGGAGCAGAGAATGGAAACATGCTTCTTCCACTGCATCCACTTTCTCAACACCCCGAGGCTGTCACAGACAGCCTGTTTTTGTTGCATGGAAAGCTCTTTTCTTTTTCGCTATAGTAGAGAGGGAACGATTCTATTCAAGCATAAAAGGACGATCAAACATGAGTGAAAGTCAATATGACGTCATCGTCATCGGGGGCGGCCCCGCTGGTCTGATGACGGCGATCTCCGCTTCCGCAGAGGGAGCGCGAGTCTGCCTTGTGGAAAAAGGGACAAAACTGGGCCGCAAGCTGATTATTTCCGGCGGCGGCCGCTGTAATGTTACCAACGCCAAGGAACTGGACGAATTGATCAAGCAGATGCCGGGAAACGGTCGCTTCATGCACAGCGCCTTCGCACAGTTTAGCAATCAGGATATCATCCGCTTCTTTGAAGAGCTGGGTGTTGCACTGAAAGAAGAGGACCGCGGACGCATGTTTCCCGTAACGGACAAAGCGATCACAGTGGCCAACGCGCTTATCAACAAGATGAAGCAGCAGGGCACGGAGGTACGCCTAAACAGTCCTGTGGAGCGCGTCCTATACGAAGACGGTCAGTGCCGCGGCATTCTCCTGCGGAATGGAGAGACCGTTCTGGCCCCTTGCGTGGTTATTGCCGTCGGCGGTGCTTCCGTCCCGCAAACTGGATCCACAGGGGACGGTTACGTGTGGGCGCGCGAGGCTGGACACACCATCACGGATTTATATCCCACGGAGGTTCCACTTGTAGCAGCTGACCCGTTCATCGCAGATAAAACGCTGCAGGGACTGTCGCTGCGCGAGATTGAAATGACGCTCTACGCGCCGAACGGCAAGAAAGTCAGCACACAGGAGGGGGACATGATCTTTACCCATTTCGGACTATCCGGTCCTGCGGCGCTGCGAATGGGTCACTATGTTTCCGTAACACAGCGGAAGCATGGAGCGGTTCCCCTGTCGCTCACACTGGATTTGATGCCGGACAAGCGTGTCGATGAAATCGTTCAGGAAAGCTGGGCCCTGCTGGAAGCACAACCGAAAAAAGCCGTCAAAAACGCGCTGAAGGGCTACCTGCCGGAACGGTTGATTCCGCTCTTGCTGGCGAAAGCCGCCATTTCCGAAGAAACCACGTTCAGCCACATGTCAAAGCAGAAATGGACCGAGCTCGCTCAGACGATCAAAGCGTTCCCTCTCACGATTACCGGTACCCTTTCCCTGGAAGAGGCGTTTATTACCGGGGGCGGTGTCAGTGTAAAGGAAATTGATCCTCGGACGATGCAGTCCAAGTTGATGAGGGGTTTGTTCTTTGCCGGAGAAGTGATGGACGTCCACGCCCACACCGGCGGATACAACATCACCATCGCCTTCGCTTCGGGACACGTGGCCGGACTTCATGCAGCCCGCCAAGCATTGGAAAACCCAGCCGACTTTAGCTAACGCTGGTGTCGGCTGGGGCCCCGAACCCTTTTCTAGCGGCTGTATGGGATGTCCAAATTTAAAAATTCTTATACACTTAAAAAACCTCTCCGGTGTTCTTCAAGAGAGGTTTGAGTCAAATAGGAACTGGGCAAGATAGGATACAGGTACTCTTTTTTCCTGAAAAAGAGTGATTCAGAACCTCTACTCCCCCTAGTATGAGGATGCTGATTCTCACACCTCTACTCCCTATATCTTCTTGATGGAGCGTCGGTTAAACATCGACGCTCCCTTTTTGTGTGGAGGCTCAAGTGAGACGATACAGAAATGCCAGCCCTGCCATGATAAAGGCAAAGCCCAGCAGGAAAAACGTGTTCGCGCGCTGCTTGACACGCCTCTCGTCACCGGCAAAATGACGGGTGAGGCGGGTGCGCCACCGATGCGTACGGGGCTGCCACATGAGCAGCAGGCCGACCGCGACAAGAAACAAAGGAACCAGCACGGGCCGTCACCCTTTCTTTTTGCGGCGGAGCAGCCAGCGTTTGTCCGTCTCTGCCGGTTCGCCCTCAATGACCAGTCTGGCTTCTTCAGCGAGTTGATACGCTTCCTGGAAGGACAGCTGACGAAACGCCTGCTCTGCCTTGCTCAGCAAATCGTTCACCTGACGATTTTGCCTGCGGTACCGGTTGGCATACTGGATGGCGCCCTCAGCCGCCTGGCATGCGGAGATGATCCGTTCGGTCAGCTTCTCCGTCTCCACCAGCAATTCGTTGGCGTCACTCAACAGGATGGAGACCTCTTCCAGATCGTACCGGTATTGTTCCATCGTTGCCTGGGTTTGGGCCAGCAGTTGAACGATTTCTTCAAACATGTACTTCAATTGGTCGGGGATCCCCGGAAGGTAGCTTCGCTTGATCTGCTGGCGAATTCGCACCAGCGTGCTGGAAATGCGCTCCAGCTCGTCCAGAGCTTCATCTTCGGTCTGGAAAAACAC
Source organism: Brevibacillus soli (assembly GCF_044759095.2). NCBI lineage: Bacteria > Bacillati > Bacillota > Bacilli > Caryophanales > Paenibacillaceae > Brevibacillus > Brevibacillus soli. Next base: position 26,114 of record NZ_JBIYSM020000022.1, on the reverse strand, counting down.
CACTTCCGGCTTTTCTGCTTCCTCAACCTGCTGCGTGTGCTCTTTGGGAATGACCAGCTCGTACTCCGGTTCTTCCTCTTCTATCGTACGAATTTCCTCATGACTTTCTTCCGCCCCCAACTCCGCCGCTGCTGTCCTTGACGAGACAGGCAGATGAGCGTCGAGGAGAACCTCTCTTTCCGCCTGGGACAAGGAGGCAGCCGGAAAAGGTTGCTGACGCTCGACCTCGTGAACCTCTTCCTGCGGCTTATGGGCCTCCGCGTACGGCTCTACCGCCTCTGGTCTTGCCGGTTCCTGCTCTTCCACAGCAAATCTATCTTCAACAACCCGATCCCTCTCTGCCGCTTCCGTGTCCGCCTCTTCCTCCGACTCCAGGCAACCAGCTTCCTCCCCTTCCAGCGTATCCTCCGGGGGGATGGCGGTTGCTTGTGCAGCCGCCGCTTGCCGTTGGGCCAACACCGTTTCCTCAATGCTCTGATAAGTCGTGTCCAACAGCACCTCGAACGCCTTTACATGTGTCCGCACCGCGTGCAAACTGCCTTCTTCCAAAGCCGTCCTGGCTGCGATCAACAGCTGTTTTGCCTGCAGCAGGGAGCCTTCCAATGCATGCTCTTTCAGATCGTAACCCTCGCCGATTGCCTGAGTGATTCCCTCTTCCAGCTGTTTGAGCTCCTCGTGCATGTCTTTGCTGATCTGGACTACCAGCGGCGGAATTTGCTCAATCGATTCAGACAGCGAAGCGAGCTGCTTCTGCGCGTTCATCGTCATTTCGTAGGCTTTTACGTCATCGCCTGCTGCCAGTGCGTCTTTTATCTGGCAGCGCATCTCTTCCACTTCATCCAGGCCTGCTTTCAGGTCATGAAAGGCCAGACCGTACTCCAGCCGAAGATCGGACAAGCGGCGCTCCACCTGTTCGAACTGCTTGCCGATTTCCGGGATGGCCAGCTTGTTTTCCTGCTTCGTGGTGACCACTTTGGTTGTATCCGTTTTCAGTTCCGCCAGTTCCTGCTCAATGGAGGCCAGGGTTTCCCGCGCTTCCGACATCAGTCCCAGAGCCAGCTGGAAGCGAAAACGGTCACAGGCCTCTTCCGCTTCCAAAATCATCATTTCCACGTCAGGAATGCGAATGCGCAGCATGTTTTCCTTGCGATTGGCCAGCTTAAGAAACCGCTCTTCCGTCATGCCGGTGGAACGCCGCAGTGATTTTTCCACTTCAATCACGTTGATTTTTTCCACCAGTTCGTCTTTCCAGTCCTCCACTTCGTCAACCTGGGCGAAAATGGAGCGGCGGCGGATCAGACCAACGACCAGTGCCGCAGACAGCACGAGAAACAACAAGCCCAGAACGTATAACCACCAGGGGAGTGCGGCCAGACCGGATTGTTTCGATTTTTGCGGCTGCTCCTCAGGTTCTGCTGTTTCAGACGAGGAAGCAGATGTCAGTCCGCCGCCCTGCTGCCGGTTCAGCTCATGGTTCAGTTCCGTGATAAACAATTCGATTCCTTTTACGTACTCCTTTTGGTTGCGAAACGGTTCGTAATAGGACTTGATCTTCTCATGCAGGAGCTCCGGCTTTGCGCCCTTTTTCTGCAGGGCGGGACCGGCGTACACGCCAAGCTCCTCGGTATTGATGTCAAGTACGACCATCAGCGTGTCTTCGCTGAGATTGTAGTTATCATACAGTTTTTGTGCGTATTCGTCGGGCGACTGTGTCTCCGGCTGGGTGCTTTCCACGACGACGACCTTGTACTGGCCGGGAAATTGTTTGAGAGCTTCTTCAAAATTTTCGCGATCGCTCGACTTTAAATAGTTGTCCTCATCCTGGATCACTTCGTTGGTCTTGTCGGGAAACGGCGTGGCCCAGACCGGATTGGTATATAGCAACATGCCTGCCAGACATAGCAGGATCCATCTTTTTTTCACGGTTATTGACAACCCCTTACTCCTTAATGTTTGCGGGCAGCAGCAATGAGCGAAGATACTGCGTGATGGAGGTCAGCAGCCATTCGCAAAATTCGTCCGATCCCGGCTCCAAATAGTACACCTCCCGCACCGATTGCGGGTTCAGGAAAGGATAAATCAACTGACTGGACGTAGACAATAGAACGTGATCAATCGGCACAGGAGCAAAATGTCCCGATCCAATCCCTTCTTCCATCACTTTGGCGATGCCGTGCTTCCAGCGGTGGATGTACAGCGTCATCACCTCGCGGGCCAGCATCGATTCGACGCTCAACTCCCTTTGAATCAAGCGGGTAATGGGGGCGTGATCACGCTGAAAGTACACGTAAAGATGAAGGATACGGGTAAGCCTTTCAAACGGCGGCTGCCCGGACTGCTCCGCTTCGAGTTCTTCCAGTCTGCGAAACAGCGTCTCGAAATACGTAGAGATCAACACCTCGAGAACGCCCTGTTTCCCCTGAAAGTGATAGGAGATCAGCGCCAGATTCACCTGCGCCTCCTCTGCGATCTGACGTACGGAGGTACCGTTGTACCCCTGTATATCAAACAGCTTGGCCGCTGCCGAAAGTATGCGTAACTTGGTCTGGTCGATCACATAGTCCACTCCTTTTCGTGAGGTGTGAAAGCGAATGACGACCTTGGCAAACAGTATTATAGTACAGAACATACCTGCAAAAAAAGAAATCTCGGTGGTTAATTCGACAAAGTTTTCCAGTATTCCTCCTGGTTTTCCATCCAGTATGATAAAAGTATGACAGGAGGATGAGCATGCGCCAAATACTGAAAATCCTGATTCCGCTACTCACTGCGTTTTTGTACTTCTGGCAGGGCCGCATTGAGTTGGAAAACGTCGAAGCATCTCTATACATGTCTAAAAAGTATGACGATTCTGCGCTTACGGTGGTTACCTACAACATCCGCGGATGCCGCGACAACGAGGGGGAGGCCGACCCGATTGCGATTGCCGAAGAGCTGGGGAAGCTCGGCGCGGATATTATCGCCCTGCAGGAAGTGGACAATCGCCTGCCGCGCTCCGGGTTTGTCAATCAGGCCAAAACCATCGCGCAGCACTTGCAGATGAACTACGTGTACGCTCCCTCCATCAACTTTTTGATAGGAACGTATGGCAACGCCCTGCTCAGCAACCGCCCCATTCTCTCCTCCCGGGTGATTCCGCTGCCGTTTTTTCTGGAGCCGCGCAGTTTGTTGGACGTTGTGATTGATGTGAACGGTTCGCCTTTTCACGTCTACACCACCCACCTGGGCCTGAAAAAGTCAGAACGTATCGAACAGTTGCAATATTTGCGCGAATACTTGCACACCAAAGATAACAGGGCAGCTGTTCTGCTGGGCGATTTCAATACCCGTGCAGCTGATCCGCTGCTCGCACCGCTGCGCGCTTTCTTTCAGGATCCCCTGTTCCGGCGCAAGCAAGAGCTTGTCACCGTAAGCGGCCGAAGCACCTACGGAATGATCGACCACATCTTTCTGTCGCATGATTTGACCTTTGTGCAGGCCTATTCACCCATGACGGGACGTTCCGATCACTACCCCGTTACCCTTCAATTGGAACTGCCGATATCTGCAAAAAAAGCGTTCGCTCCGTGAACAAGGCTTCGGTAACGAACGCTTTTTTCCTCCTATGCCAGAAGTTATGGCCGGTTGGACATGGGATCGGGCAGCGGCCGAACCTGGCCGTAGTCCTGCAAAAAGGTTTCCACTTGTGAGTGCTCCTGCACGCGCTGGTTGTTCAGATCGTACTGGGAGCGGATCGACATGACCGTACTGGTGGGAAGCATGGTCGTTTGGTCGTAATAGATCGAACACTCCGCCTCCAGTTCCATCTGGTCAATGATCTGGTCGATGTTGGGCTCGGTTGCCTGGACGGTCATACCCGGCCTGCGATTTTTCCAGTCGCCGTCTGACAGTGTCATCGCCAGCTTCAGTCGAGGCGAATGGACGGTTTGGATCTGCGTGCCGGTCTGCTCCTTCATTTGCTGGGAGAGCCAGTTCTTCAGTTTCGTGGAATCGAACAAAACCCGCACAGCCTGGAGGTTGTCCTCCGGATTTCGATCGACCTCCGTAACTACACTTGCTTTCATCTCGTTCATCTGCTGAAAGTTGAAAGAGGGATTCCAGTTGTTCAACTCTTGCCTTAGAGATCCGTCCCGTCCGTCGACGATGCGCCAGCCCTGCCTGTCGCCCGACCTGGCGTACAGCTTTTGGCCTTTTGCCAAAATCGACATGGAGTCGACTCGCTTCCGTTCGGGAAACGACAGTTTTACGTTCATCAACAGATCATCGCCCTGTTTCTGCCCGGAGAAATTCACGACGTTGCCATTGGCGGTGTCGCCCGTCAGCAATTTGGTTCGTCCGTAAAAGGAAAACGCTTGCTGCTCCTGAAAGCGGTCGCGAATTTGAGCATAGGCGGCATCCGCATCCTGCGCATTTTGCCCCATTTGATTACACCCGGTAAGTGACGCAATCAACAAGGTGCCGGTGAAAAGAGTCCAAAGTTTACGCATCTGTGCATTCCTCCTCGTCGCCTTTAGGGTTTCCGAGGAAGAAAAGGCTTATTCTGCTTTCAGCGGGAGAGATTACAGCGAATAGTACAGCACTCCGTCCCTTTCCTTTATCTCCAGCTGGTGCAGGATCAGCAGCAGGTCAATATGTCCCAGCGTCTCAGAAAGGGTGAGCGGGAGTTCCTTCTCATACAGCGTCGGAAACAGCAGCGCCGTCAATTCGAAGGCAGACTTTTCACCGTCCGCCAGCAGGCGGCGCAGCGTATCCGTCCGCTCCCAGTTCTTCTGCAGACGCTGCAGAATCAGCTCGCGGTGGTTGTGGACCGGGTCTCCGTGCCCGGAGAGAACGAGATCGATTTCCATGTCCGCACACATCTGCAGGGCTGTCCGATATTGTACCAGCGTAAGCGGCCGGGAACGGGACTGGTCCCGCGGCGGTTCGATGAAAGCGTTTGAGGAAATGTGCTTGATGATATGGTCGCCGGCGATCATCACCCGATCTTTCGCCCGATACAGCGAGAGATGGCTTTGCGAATGGCCCGGCGTATACAACACCTGCCACTCCGGCAGATGGGGAACCGGCTTTTCATGCTTTAACAACCCGTCTATTCGGCTCCGCTCCGAAAACGTCATCATCAATTTGTGAAACTTCCGGATAATCGACAATTTTTCTTCCGGCACTCCGCTCTCTCTGTACAGATCGAGGAAAAAACGGTCGTGAAAGCCGAGGAACGACTCGTGGAGCTCCACGTACGGAACGGCCAGCGGATGGGAGAAGATTTTGGCTCCCGACGCCTTTCTCACCCGTTCGAGAAGTCCGCAGTGGTCCACGTGGTGATGAGTCAGCACCAGCTGCCTGATATCCTCCACCCGATAGCCGATCGATTCCAATCCATCCGTCAATGCGGTCCACGCCTCCTCCGTCAGCGGTCCCGCATCAATCAGCGTCAGTTGTTCTCCTTCCACGAGGTAGACGTTGACGGGTCCGACTGAAAACGGAGTAGGAATCTGTATCTGATAGACGCCCTCTGCCACCTGCTTCGCTGTATCGTATTTTCCCTGGTTCTCCATGATTGCTCCTCCTGTCTGATCGTTGGCTTCTCAAGAAAAGAAAAGAGCCTGTACCGGCTCCTTACGCTAGAATCACTTGATTTCTGCCTTTGTTTTTTGCCTCGTACAGCGCGACGTCAGCCTGATGGAAAAGGGCTTCCACACTCATGTCGTGGCAGAACTCCCTCGTCCATTTTGCCAGACCGCAGGAAATGGTGACCCGGGGTGCTGTTTCTGCTTCCACGTACGCGCGAATTCGCTCGGCAATGGCGTGTGCCGTCATGCTGTCCACGCGCGGCAGGTAGACGGCCAGCTCTTCTCCTCCCCAACGGGCGGCGATGTCCGACTCGCGAATGCAGCGTCGTATCAACTCGGCTACCTGAATGAGCACCTCATCCCCCACCTGATGCCCGTAGGTGTCGTTGACGGACTTGAAGTAGTCGATGTCGATCAGGATCAGCGAACCGTAGCTGTCATTCTCCAGAGAGGTGCGTACGAACTCATTCAGATAGCGCCGGGTATACAGCCCGGTCAAATTGTCCGTAATCACCATCCGCTCCACTTCATTGTGCAGCATGGCGTTGGTGATTGCCAAACTGGTATGCTGGCCGAAAATCTCCAGCAGCTTGTAGTCGTCAAAGCTGAAGAAGTGAAGCCGGGAATCCGACACCAGCAGCACTCCTGTCACTTCCGCCTCCGTCAACAGCGGAACCCCCATCAGCGAGGCAAACGGAGCCAGTGAAAACGGCATGGTTTCCGTACTGGGATGAGCCAGAATCAGCGCCTGTTTGTTTTTGAAGATGTCAGCCAGCGGCGCTTCCTTCGACGAGACCGTCTTGCCTACGGTATCGGGATCTGAAGCAGAAATGACGACCAGCTTGTCACTGTCGGGAAGCTTGCGCAGGATCGCACAATATTCAGCTGCAAAGGTCTCCAGCAGCATTTTCGTAACGAACTGCAGAATCTCATTGAGGTTTAAGCTGCTGTTAAGCTGTTGCGCCATCTCGTTGATCAGCCGCAGCTCACGTATCAGATTGCGAGACTGCTGGTAGAGCTGGGCATTCTCGAAGGCCGTGCCGGCCGTTTCCGCCAGGATGGAGATATAGTCCGTCTCGTTCTTTGAGACCGTTACCAGTTGGTTTGACGTCAACTGCAGCACTCCGTATATCCCTTGCTTGCCCAAGAGCGGCGCTGCCACAACGGCTACCCGCGCTCCGTCCTTTTCCTGGTAGTCAACAATCAGACGCCCTTCGAGATAGGCCCGCGTGCTCGGGTCCGATTCGTCGTCCTGAAACGAGAGCGGCTTGATCGGAATCGTCGTATTGGTCTCAACGGTAAGGTAGAGGTCTACCTCAAAATACGGGTACAGATGCCCGATACTCTTCACAATCTCCTCGAGAACATCGTTGACGTCGATGGACGCTTGGATCTTGGCGGTCAACTGGTACAACAGATCCTTTTTGCTCGCATCGCGGCGCAGTTCGTCCGAAATCATGGAGCGCATCAACGCATAGCTTGCCTTCTCGCCGATCTCCTGTAAAAAGGCGACATCCCGCTCATCGTATACACAATCCGTTTCATCAGGAGGAAGATGGAGAAAAAGCGCGTACAAATGCTTGTTTTCACAAGAGATGGGGAAAATGACGGTTCGGTTGCCGTCCAGTACCGACGGTTTGACTTCCTCGTCGACCAAGCGGGCAACCAGCTGCGCAATGTGAGCTTCACTCGGGTCGCATCTTTCCGTGGTGAAGCTCTCCTGGGGAATCAGTGTTCCTTTATCCGACAGCGTGACAGCTGAGCAGAACCCTTTATCAATTATTTCAGAAATTTGCGTGATCAGACTTTGAATCAAGTCCCGTGAACGATCATAACGATTGACATTCATCACGATTTCGCCGATCGCGTGCTGCATGTAGGCATCGTAACCCATCCGGATCAGCGGTTCCAGCCCCTTCATGTAGGACGCGAGATCAAAGTCGATCTCCGCCTTGGGCGCAACAAGCCCGATGACGGCCCGAATCCGCCCGTCCCGCTCCTTTAGCGGGAACGCTCCCCATACCGCAGCGCCTGTCCACTCTTTCACCACGATTTCTCCCGTCGCCAAGGCAAGAGAAACAGGAGAAGAGTGATCGTTCACGATGGATTCTCCCGGTTGGAAGACAAAACCGTCAGGCGTCCAGGTTTGGCCGATTTGCATGCAGTTCGAGTTGACCAAACAGCCTGCCGAATCCGTCAAGAAAAAGAGACCGGGGCGATTTTCCGGCCAGGACTGCAATAAAAAGTGGGCTGTATAGGAAAAAACGGTTTCTAATTTACCCAGCATTTTGCTTGACACGAAAAATACTCCCTCTCTCTCCTTTTCTCATTTTTCCAAATGGTCAGTATTATTGACCTGCAGCACTTCCCAACGATCCTGCACGAAGCGGAACGTGCTGACACCCGTATTGTCAATCCGGGTTTTGCCGGTCCCTTGTTCTCCATTCGTCACGTAATGCAAAAAGGAATTAATAAAGCCTCCGTGGGAAACGACGGCAACGGTTTGTCCGGGATGCCTCAAAGCCAGTTCAGTGAGCGCCGAAACTGCGCGCTGCTGCATCTCTTCAAAGCTTTCGATTCCGCAGGATGCTTCATCCCTGTTCCGGAAACGCTCCTGAATCTCCTCATAGGTCAGGCCCTCCCACTCTCCGTAGCAGCGCTCCCGCAATCCGGGCAGGGAAGAGACAGGGCACGCCATGAGCTCGGCAATGCCGCGGGCCGTTTCCCGAGCGCGGCTCAAATCGCTGGAATAGACGGCGTGAATTCGCTTTCCTTCGAAACGCTTCGCTAATTGGGCTGCCTGCTGCACACCCCGGTGATTCAAATGGATGTCACTGTGTCCTTGAATCCGTTTGGACTGATTCCAGTCCGTTTCTCCGTGACGAATCAGGTAGAGGATTGTGTTCAAATCTTTTTGTCCTCCCAACCGATTTTTTCAAGTACTAACTATTATAAGGGATGGCCGAGTGTATTGCCATATGGTTTGCAGGCGGCCGGACAAAATTCCCGCTTTCCAGGATCTTGCTTTTTTCTTCGGACTTCCTGAAACGTCCCTCCCTCTCCCTGCGTCTTTGCAAGTGAACGTCTTTCAAATCTTCCCAATGGAGGGATTTTTATATGCATCCCATGATCAAACGTTCCGGTATCCTCGTCTTATCCGCAGCGCTGCTTCTGCCTCCCGCCTACGCCGCTGCAGCATCGCAAACCTTGCCTCTTCCCACGGGCATCTCTGTCAAGCCGCTTCCTGTTCAGACTGCCCAGGCGAAGCTGTCCAAGGAACAAGCGCTGGCGATCGCAAACCGGCTGGTTCCATCCGGATTGGAGCTGACCAACACTTCCTTCCGCTCCGCTGACCCTTGGCGGCCGTTTCCCGAGTGGTCCTATAACTGGGTGGTAAAAGGCAAGGCGAACGAAACGGTAGACCTTTCCTACAGCGTTGGCGTCAACGCCGACACAGGGGAAATCACGTCGTATTCCTTTTATGAACAGCAGCCGGCTACGCCGCCGTATGCCGCCCGTTTTTCTTACGGCGACGCGCAAAAAAAGGCGGAACAGTTCCTCGCCCAGTACGTTCCGGCGAAAGCGGCGGAAACCCGTCTGCATGCACGGGACATGCCCGTGCAAAAAACCCCTCTCGGCCCGGTTGTGTTCTACCACTTCCACTTTGTCCGAGTGGTCGACGGGGTCTTGTTCCCGGAGAACAGCGCCGATATCGTGGTAAACGGCTCCGGGCAGGTAACCAGCTATTCGCTTAACTGGGACGACCGAATTTCGTTCGAACAGCCGAAAAACGTCATCTCCAAAGACGAGGCGGCTGCCCTTTTCCAATCGAAAACGACGGCCGGATTGTCTTATTTTCTGCCATGGGAACGGAAGGGGCAGAATGATCTGACGCCGTTCCTCGCTTACGCCAACCCGTTTGATTTCTACTTGGATTCGGAAACGGGCAAGCTGCTGACGCTCACGCTCATGCCGCGCGACGAGACGCAGGAACCTCAACGTGTGAGCAGCAAGAAACTGCCTCCCATCCACTCCGGCCGGGCGCTCGGCCAGGACGATGCGGTAAAATTGGCGCAGAAGCTGTTTGGTCTTTCGGATTACCGCCTGCGCGGGGCTCACTACAACGAAAATGATTACCGCGGCAGCCGCTCCATCTGGAATCTGGAGTTTGAACGGAAAGATCCGAAGCAGCGGCCCGGCTTCCTGTTCATCGCCCTCGATGCGCAGAACGGCGACATCTACAGCTTCAACATGGAAAAATCGTATGATCAGACGAAGAGCAGCGGCAGCAAGAAAACCTCCCCTGACGAATTAAAGGGAAAAGCGATGGAAACAATCCGCAAATGGACGCCAGGTTTGGCAGATCAGCTCTACCTGACGGATCCGCAGCCAAACCAGCCGTACGATCCCGATTACCCGCGCTACGGCTTTTCGTTCAAGCGGTTTCTAAACGGCATTGCCACGGCGACCGGGTCAGCCCACATCAGCTTTGACGCGGACAGCGGCGAACTCCTCTCCTACAACGTCGATTTGGGCAAGGAAACGTACCCGTCCCAGCTGCCGAAGCATTTGTCCCCGAAAGAAGCCGTCTCTTCCTGGCTGAAAGAAGCCGAGGTGGAACTGATCTACGCTTTGACACCATTGAAACCGGAAGAAGCAGCTAAAGCGAAACAGGGTGACGCGGGCATCGTCGCTTGGCGCGAGGCGAAGCTGGTATACCGTGCGTCCGTGACTCCGTCCGAGCAGCCGTACGTGTTGGATGCGATCAGCGGCGAGTGGCGCAATCAGGCCAGCGGCAACCCGGTAACGCTGCATCGCTCCACTCCGGCCGACATCGCAGGCCATCCTGCGGAAAAAGAACTGATGCTGATGTACGAATACGATGCCATCTCGCCGATTGACGGCAAGCTGATGCCCCAACGCCCGATCACCCGCGGCGAGATGATTGAAATGCTGATGATCGCCCTGAACAATGGGCGTTACTTCCCGGATTGGCCTGAAGGGCGCAAGGCTACGTTCCATGATGTGACAAACGGTTCCCGCTACTTCCCCGCCGTTGAAGCAGCCGTAGACCGGGGGATCCTGGACAAAGCAGCGACAACATTGAAACCGGAGGAAGCGATCACGCGGGAAGAGTTGGCCGATATGCTCGTACGCGGACTGGGGTATCGCAAGCTTGCCCAGCACTCCGACATGTTCCAAAGCGATTTGACTGACATTGGCAGCAGCAAGGCTCGCGGCGCCATCGTGATCGTCTCTTCGCTCAACATCATGCCGACGGAGAATCAACGCTTCCAGCCACAAACTACCGTCTCCCGCGCGGACGCTGCCGTCGCCTTTGCCCGCTTCCTTGAAAAACGGAGCGATCTGGAAGAGAGAAGAATCTACTACTAAACAGTTGACTTTCTCGTACCCAGCCTTATAATATTGAATGTATGTGTACAGGGTAGCATTGATTGTAGGTAAAAACGGAAGGTTAACCCTCTTAGTTACGTCCCTTGCAGGCAGCGGCTGAATCCCTGTGGAGGAGCACGATGCGGAAACGCTACCGTCCGAAGTTCGTGTAGGTAAAGACGGAACTAGCCTTTCGGAAGTAAACACCTGCGAATCTACATTAAAGGAGACTGAATTCATGGCACGTTACACAGGACCACGTCACAAACTGGCTCGTCGTCTGGGTATCTCCCTCGATGGCACTGGCAAGGACATTAAACGCAACTTCCCGCCGGGACAACACGGCCACAACCGCCGCAAGCTGAGCGAATATGGCGTTCAATTGCAAGAAAAACAAAAACTGCGCCACATGTTCGGCGTGAGCGAGAAGCAATTCCGCCGCACATTCGAGCAAGCTTCCAAACTGGCCGGCGTTTTGGGCGAAAACTTCATGAAACTGCTGGAATCCCGTCTGGACAACGTCGTGTACCGCATGGGCTTTGCACCGACTCGTCCGGCTGCTCGCCAACTGGTAAACCACGGTCACTTCCTCGTAAACGGCAAGAAGGTTAACATTCCTTCCTACCGCGTACAACCGGGTGACGTGATCAGCGTTCGCGAGAAATCCCGCGGCTTGGCCATCATCAAGGAATCCCTGGAAGCTCGCAACTTCCTGCCGAACTACCTCACTGTCAACGACGCCGCGATGGAAGGTACGTTCAACCGCCTGCCAGACCGTGAAGAGATGCCTGCAGAAATCAACGAGAAACTGATTGTTGAGTTCTACAGCCGTTAATCTGTTGATAGAAAAAGAAGTCGGGATAAAACCCGACTTCTTTTTTTGCTGTGAAAAAATCCACTCCCTACTTCCCCAACTGTGCCGGACCACATACAGCCTGCTCATCTGTCCCCCATCACCTCATCGCCGCTTTCACCCGCTCAATTTGCTGCAGGTGATCCCGGACGTGGTCAACGTACTTTTGCAGCAGTTGACCAAACGTAAGCGGACCGGCTTCGGAGTGAATGCCAACCCGCTTCCAATCGTCTTCCGTCACCTTGCCCAATACCGGTAGAAAGCTCTCCCGAAGTAGCTTGAACAGCTGCAGATACTGCTCCGCGTCCAGCTCATCGTAGCCCAGGCGGACGGCCCACGCGTCCTGATCATAGGCGGTCAGCATCGGCTCGTGCTCGGCCAGAACCTTCTTTAACCGGTGAATCCCGACAACCTCGGCGTCGGCCATGTGCACGATGATTTCGTGAATGCTCCATTTGCCGGGTGCCGGCTGAAAGCGCATCTGCTCTTCGTTCAAGCCGCTGATGGCCGCAAGGAGCCGTTCGTAACCTTGGGCGTATTCGTCTATTACTTTTTGCATCCGTCCCTTCACCTCCATTGTCAAGTGTTACAAAACAAACTCGATCCCTTCATCTGCCAGGAGAAAACCGCTGTCCAGGACTGCCTTTCTGAATGGATTGTGACGATCAATCACCGGATTCGTATGGTTGAAATGAGTGAAATAGACGGAGGTTTCCCCCCGATTTACAACCTCCTGGAGCAGGTTCATCGTCTGGGTGAGCAGCGGGTGCGGAACCTCACTGTAACTCCTGCCCCTCGCTTCCAGTTCCGCTTCCGAATAAAATGTGCCATCCAATAAACAGTAGTCGACAGTGGACGCAATCTCTGCCAGGTCTATTTCCCATTGTTCCCAGCGGTCAATGTCCGGGATATAAAGCAGTTTTTTATGGGGTCCCTCAAGGATAAAGCAAAACGTTTCCGAATATTCGTTGCGATGGGGTACTTCCAGGGGCGTAACGGTTACGTTTTGATCCAACACAAACGGCTGCCTTGCTGAGATTGGATGAATCGTGATGTTTTGCAGTTCCACCAACTGTTTCCATGGAACATGGCTTCTTAGCGTGCCCGCCATTTGCGGACCTGCATAAACCGGCAGTTCGCGTGTCGAGATCGCTTCACGCCCCAAGTACATCAAACCGGTGTAATGACCGATGTGCGCGTGAGTTAACAAAACACTGCTCATAAGCCCCATACCAGGATAATCTGTTTTCACCCATTCCAGCTGCTCACAAAAGTCAGGTGTTGCATCGATCAGATGCCAACGCTGCTGCTCGGGTAAAAGGATGGCAAGCGAAGCGGCATACCGTTGATACTCTCGCCGCTCCCGAGCCAATGAGCAGTACTGACAGCGACAATGGACATGGGGAATTCCCGCATCTTGAGCAGTTCCTACTACTTTTGCGATCACTTGAGAAGTTTCCAACGTTGTCTCCCTCCTAATAGGCATCCCCTACGTCGCTTGTGTAGTCTGGGGAGAAGATTGGATCGTTTCCGGATAATTCTTTTTTGCTATTGTGAAGCCGGTAAAGCCGTAGATCACGTTGATCAAAGGAACCAGAAAGGCGAAGAAAACAAACGGGATAAATTCGGTCGGACTTACCCCCAAAATCTTAGCGGCAAAGAACGCAGGCACGCTCCAGGGAACCAGGTTGATCCCCACGGTACCGGCGGCCTCCACGCAGCGGGACAAGTTTTTCGTATCCAGACCACGCTCCTTGTACGTTTTGGCAAACGCACGTGCAGGCAGAATGATGGCAAGAAACTGAGCCCCGCTGGCGAACCCGACTACAAGAGTGGAAATCACCGTGGACAAGATTAGCGAGCCTGTCGAGCGAACTTTTTGGATAAACGATTCCAAAACCGCTTTAAACACGCCTGTCCCTTCCAGGATACCGCCAAGCGCCGTTGCCAGGATGACCAACGCAATCGTTTCAAACATCGCCTTCATTCCGCCCTTGTTCAGGATGGAATCAAGTTCTTTCACACCTGATTCACCGCTGTACCCGTTGGTCATGGACTGTACTACTTGAGTGAACGAGCTTCCCTGTACGAGCATGGCAATCACACCGCCGAGCACCGTCACCAGCAGGAGAGAAGGAATCGCTGGCAATCGCTTCACAATGATGAAGATGGTGAGGGCGGGAAGCAGCAACAAAAGAGGGTGAATGGTAAACGTTTTCTCTAGCGCACTCATCATTCCTTCCACTTGTTCCAGATTGCCTGCCGTCCCAGAATACTGCATGCCCAGGAACCAATACAGAAGAAGCGAAAGCACAAACGCCGGAATGGTATCCCACATCATGTGTCGAACATGGCTGAAGAGATCGGTGTCAACCATCGCTGGCGCCACGTTTGTGGTGTCGGACAGCGGGGAAAGTTTGTCTCCCAGGAACGCTCCCGAGATGACGGCCCCGGCCACCAAGGCGGGGGAAAAACCCATCCCCTGACCAACCGCCATAAAAGCAAGTCCAACAGTTGCGATTGATGTAAATGAACTACCGGTGGCGATAGACAAAATGCCGGTGGTGAAAGCGACAGTGGGAACAAAAACATCCGGGCTAATGAACGCCAATCCGTAGTAAATCAGCGTTGGAATCACACCGCTCAAAATCCAGGTACCGATAATGGTACCGACGAGCAGAAGCATGAAGACCACCACCAGCGCTCTGGATACACCGTCGCATAAAAACCGTTCAAGATCAGACCACTTGTAGCCCAAATGAATCCCCAACAGAGCGGTCGCGATAATCCCTGCCGTCAGCGGGACAAACATCCCCGCCTTCCATTTGAGGATGGAAAAGGCTGCGGCTGCGATAAGAATACATAAGGGAATGATTGCCTTAAAAAGCGGAATGGGCCGGATGGATGTCATTGGAATCCCCCTTTATTTTTTGTTATTTTTTGTTATTTTTCGATGATTATGATTATATTTGATATTTTTCCAAAAACATCGCTTTGGAATCGACCACCTGCTGGGAATCGGGATCGGAGATTGATTGTATCAAAGGCGTAGGTTTTCGCTGCGGAGTTCTCGTCAATGGCAACAATGCGCAAGAAAACCCACCCGGCAGAAGCTATCCTCGACCCACTCGGCGTTAGCTATCGCTGTGCCGAGTGGGGTCCCTTGCTGCGCCGGGCGGGGCCCCGAACACTTTCCACCGTACCAAAAATGGCGGACGGACCGCTATATTCTTGATACCAGCTTCACTTTGGCGAACTTGCGCTTGCCCACCTGAACGACCATGTCATCCTGCAGGGCTACCGATTGATTGATGTCATCGATTTTCTCTTCGTTTACCTTTACGGCTCCCTGCTGAACCATGCGGCGGGCTTCCCCTTTGGACTCAGCCAGTTTCAGATCGTAGACGAGGTTGACGATGTTGGCTTCGCCGTTTTCATAGGCTGCCTTGTCCACCTCAGCTACCGGGATGTCGGTCGGCAGAGCACGCTTTTGGAAAACTGTCTTAAAGTAGGTTTCCGCCTCTTCCGCCGCCTGCTCGCCGTGGTACATGCGGACAAATGTCTTTGCCAGATTCATCTTGGCGTCGCGCGGATGAACGGATCCGTCCGCCAGCCCTGTGCGAAGCGCCTCCAGCTCTTCCAGGGAAATGTCGGTGGCCAGTTCGTAGTAGCGCAGCATCAGCTCGTCCGGAACGGACATCGCTTTGCCGTAGATCTCGTTTGGCGGCTCATTGACGCCAATGTAGTTGCCGAGGCTCTTGGACATCTTCTGCACGCCGTCCAGACCCTCCAGAAGCGGCATCGTGAGAATCACCTGCTGCTCCTGGCCGTATTCCTTTTGCAGGTTGCGTCCCATCAGCAGATTAAATTTCTGATCGGTTCCGCCCAGCTCCACATCGCTTTCCAGCGCCACGGAATCGTAGCCCTGCATCAGCGGATAGAAAAATTCGTGAAGGGAGATGGGCTGTCCGCCGTTATAACGCTTCTCGAAATCGTCGCGCTCCAGCATTCGGGCGACGGTTGTCTTGGCAGCAAGTCCCACGACATCGGCAAACGTCATCGGAACCAGCCAGGTAGAGTTGTAGTTCACGACCATTTTGGTTGCATCCAGCACCTTGCCGAACTGCTCCACGTAGCTCTGCGCATTTTGCTTCACCTGCTCCTCGGTCAGCTGTTTCCGCGTCTCCGATTTGCCGGTGGGGTCTCCGATGCGTCCGGTAAAGTCACCGATCACCAGTTGAATCGTGTGCCCCAGTTCCTGGAACTGACGCAGTTTTTGCAGTACCACCGTATGTCCCACGTGAATGTCTGGTGCGGACGGGTCCAAGCCAAGCTTCACCTTGAGCGGTTGGCCGGTCACGACAAACCGTTCAAGCTTGCGGCGCAGTTCCTCTTCCGGAATGATTTCCACCGCGCCGCGGCGAATGATCGCCAGCTGGCGTTCCACTTCCTGCTTTTGCTGTTCGGTTAACTCGAACTTTTCTGCTGTTTGTTCCGTGCTCATGACTTCAGCTCCTTTTTTCGCTGCAAAATAAAAAAATCCCGCCCCTCTGTTAGGGACGAGATTGGACTCGCGGTACCACCCTAGTTGAAAAGACATGGAAGCGCCTTTTCCGCCTCAAACAGGATAACGGCCTGGTCCGTTCGGCTGCGCCGACAGGCTCCCGACGTGTACTTCACGATGTGCAAGGGGCTGGTTCGCACCGTCCACCAGCTCTCTGGAGGCAGTTTAAAAAGTCCGGGAAACATGACTGTCGCATTTCTTCGTTGCGTCGGCGCTCCGATGCTCGCGTAGACTTACCTACGCTCCGCTTCTCGCACCTTCCGCGCCTCGAACTGCTCCGCTCTGTTTTTCCTCCTTTTTAAACATCACTTTTCCGCTTCTCACTCGCTACTGTCGCCGTTCAATGCCCATTTTTGCGTATTGAAAAAACCTGCATCTATTTTCACATAATGCGCAACTCCTGTCAACGCCGCTTCTTCTATCCTCTCCGTTCCTCCTATGGTATAATTAGGGTTAGCTTAGGGGGTCGTTACATATATGCAGAACAACCATTCACCATCCTCGGATTCGTCCAAGCGAAAACGCCGCCGCAGCAGAAGGCGCACGGTCTGGATCGTCATCCAGCTGCTGCTGCTGCTCGGTTTTATGGGAGCCGCTCTTGCGGGGGGCGCCGTGACCGGATACGTTGCCGCCTTGGTGAAGGACGAGCCTGTGCGCACCTATGAAGAGATTCACAAAAAAATCTTCACGAATTATCTCACCGGTTTCGCCTATTACAACGACGGCTCACTCATCGGGTCGCTTCGCGCGGAAGAGGGAGACCGCCGATTGGTGAAAAAGGCAGACGTTTCGCCCTATTTGATCAATGCCATAATCGCAACCGAAGATAGAAACTTTTATCAGCACAACGGGGTATCGTTCCAGTCGACGCTCCGCGGGGCTTATCAAGACTTCACCAATCAGCCCGTGGTTACCGGGGGAAGCACGCTCACCCAGCAGTTGATCAAGAACACCATTCTGTCCCCGGAAGTAAGCCACGCCCGCAAGGCAAAGGAGATCTTCAACGCACTGCGGATTGAGCGCATGTTTTCCAAGGATCAGATTCTCGAAGCTTACATGAATGAGATTTACCTGGGCAAAAACGCGAACGGCTCCAACATCTACGGCGTGCAGGCTGCCGCGAAGGGCATTTTCAACAAGGACGTAAAAGAGTTGAACCTTCCCGAAGCCTCCTATCTCGCCGGTATGGTGCAGAACCCGGGAGCTTACTCGCCGTTTAGCAGCGAGGGGTACCGCCGCGGAAAAGAACGGCAAAAGATGGTGCTCGACCGGATGCTGGAGAACGGCTACATCACTCAGAAGCAGTATGACGATGCGCTGAACGCCGACCTGAAAGCCAATCTGGCCAAACCTTCCCGCCAGGCCTACTCGGAAGTGCCTTTCCTGATGATGGAGATTGAGGAACGAGCCGCCCGGGCGCTGGTCGATCAGGATCTGGCCCAAAAGGGAACTGACAAGTCCACCATCGGGCGCAACGAGTACCGTCAACTGGTCGAAGAAAAACGGCGGGAAATCCTGCTGAACGGGTACAAGGTGTACACGACCATCAACAAGGACGTCCACAAGCTCATGCAGGACATCGCGGCCGACCCGAAAAACTTCGGCAAAAACGCGACGTATACGATCCGCCGTTCCAACGGCAAGACGGAAAAAATTGAAAACGCTCTGGAAGAAGTGGGTGCCACCCTGATTCACAACAAAACAGGTGCGATCCTGGGCATCATCGGCGGCCGTGACTTCAACATCGAGCAGACGAACCATACCACCGTCCCGCGTCAACCGGGTTCTGCGATGAAACCGCTCGCCGCCTACGCGCCGGCCTTCGAGCTGGGTTATTTACAGCCGGCTACTCCGATTGACGACGCGCCGCTGCTCCTGGCGGACGGCGAAAAGGGATCCCACCTCCCGCTCAACTGGAACAACAAGTTCCAGGGAGTGATGAGCACCCGCGAAGCGCTGCGAATGTCGTGGAACATCCCGGCGATCAAGACCTACATGAAGGTTGGAATTCCGACGGCGCTGGAATACGTGAAAAAAATGGGCGTCACTACGCTGGTTGAAAGCGACAACTACGCGGCAACGGGTGTGATCGGCGGCCTAACCTACGGCCTGACCGTCGAAGAGATCACCAATGCCTATGCCACTTTTGCCAACAATGGATCGTTCGTCGACGCGTACTTGATTGAACGGATTGAAAACAGCGAAGGTCAAGTCATCTATCAGCACCAGGGACAGCCGGTACAGGTGTACAGTGAGCAAACCGCTTATCTGATTACGGACTTGATGCGCACAGTGGTCAATTCGGGTACCGGTACGCACGTGCGCCGATTCGTGCCCCGCCATGTCGATGTGGCCGGCAAGACCGGTACAACCAACAACAGCAACGACCTATGGTTCGTGGGATATACACCGGAACTTTCCCTCGGTGTCTGGATCGGCTACGATGAACCCTATCCGCTTCCGGAACGGGATAAATACGTGCCAATGGCCGTCTGGGGCAAAGTGATCAAGCAGATCATCGAGAACCATCCTGACCTGTCCCCGCCAAACGCTTCGTTCCGCAAGCCGGCCGGCATCGTCACCGCCACTGTCGACAGCAAGTCCGGCCTCTTGCCAAGCGAATTGTCCAAGGAAACGGGCCACTTGATTACGGATTTGTTCAACCTTCAGTTCGTTCCGACGAAAACGGACGACTCGCATCAAAAAGCCCGCGTGGTCGTATACAACGAGGAACGTTATCTGGCCAAGGAAGGCACTCCGGACGACTTCGTCACAGAAGGTATCTTCTTCCGATCGCCGGAACCTCTTCTGTTGACAAAAGAGCAAATTTTGGAGAAGAACGAGAAAGCGGCTACTCGCCCTCTAGACTGGGAGCAGCGCCTGCCGGACAAGGAAGATCCGCGCACGGAAGTACAAGGAGCCCCGATTGCGCCGAGCGGAGTCACCGCCGTCCGCACCGGCAGTCAGATTACCATCAGCTGGAAGTCAGGCGGAGAAGCAGATTTGCTAGGCTATCGCATCTACCGGGCAGACGCAAACAACGGGTTCGTTCACATCGCCACGGTAAAAGACCCGAGCGTGCTGACGTATGCGGACGCCAGCGCCAGGTCCGGTGAATACGGGTACTACGTCACCTCGGTGGACATTACCGGTCAGGAATCACAACCGTCTGCCGCGGCATCCGTCGGTGCTTCTTCCGGAACGTGGCAGCTGCCTGATCCACCGGAATCAAGCGAAAATCAGGATCAGCCGGACGGCACGACACAAGAACCGCCTGCACCGGACGGAGGAAACGACTCCTCTGGCCCCACTCAGCCGACAACCGCAGTGCCCTCTGCTCCGCAAGGATTGGAGATCCATAAGGTACAGGGCGGTTTGAAGCTGAAGTGGAAAGGAAACCCTGCGAATGAACAGGTCATTGCCTACAACGTATACTTCAGTCGTGATCCGGTCAACGGATTCCTGCTGCTTGACACGGTTGCCGGCAACAGCTTTGTGCACAAAACCAAAGAGGCAGGCGGCTGGTATTACATTACGGCTTTGAACAGTTACGGCGAATCGTCACATTCAAGCAACGTATCCGGTGACAAAGCGCAATAAGCTGGAAGAGATGGTTTCGGCCATCTCTCTTTTTATAGGAATGCCCCATGACAAAGGAGGTGTACGGCAGCGGATGATTCACGTAAAACGGCATCACTCACTTGAAATGACGGTAAACGGCAAACAGCTGGTCATCGAAGGGCCCATAACCGCCGACCAGTTGGCCGACATGCGGTTTGACGACGGTCTCAAGGCGTTTCGAGTGCCCGCTGAGCAGCATCAGGCACTTGTTGAGATTGCCGCTTTACCGGAAGGCCGAATCATTGTTGCGCGTGAGGAAGATCTGGTTCTCGGCTACGTCACGTTCCTCTATCCTGACCCGATGGAGCGATGGTCACAAGCCAGGCTGCCTGATTTGCTGGAACTGGGGGCCATCGAGGTAAGTCATGTGGCGCGGGCCGGCGGCGTGGGGAAAGCGATGCTTCAGGTATCCTTCGCTGACGATGCGATGGAAGATTACATCGTCATTACTACCGAGTATTACTGGCACTGGGATTTGAAAGGAACCGGTCTGGACGTCTGGCAGTACCGCAAAGTAATGGAAAAGGTGATGGGCAGTGTCGGCATGGTATGGATGGCTACAGACGATCCGGAGATATGCTCCCATCCCGCCAACTGCCTGATGGCGCGCATCGGCAAGCGCGTACCGCCAGAAAGCGTTGCTGCCTTTGACGCCATGCGGTTTCAAAATCGCTTTTTCTATTAGAAACCGAGGGAGGACACAAAATGCGAATCGAAGAAATCATGCGCAAGCGCGTCGTAACCGTAACGCCTTCCACCACCATTGGGGAAGCACTGCTGAAGCTTCGAGGCAACCGCATACGCCACCTGCCTGTGGTGGACAACGGAGCACTGGTGGGGATCGTATCCGACCGAGACCTTCGCGATGCGCTCCCCTCCTCGCTGATCTCCCACGACGACGATGATCAGGTCTTGCAAAAAAGTGTGGCGGAAATCATGACGCGAGAAGTGATCACTGCACACCCGCTGGATTTTATTGAAGATGCGGCAAAGCAAATTTACGACTACAAGGTAGGGTCGCTGCCGATCGTCGAAGGAAAGCGGCTCGTCGGAATTATCACCGAGTCGGACCTGTTTAACAGCCTGATTGAACTGTTCGGTGTGAACAAACCGAGTTCCCATATCGAAGTGGAAGTGGACGACAAGGTAGGCATGCTGGCGGAGGTGAGTCAAATCCTCCGCGAAGCGAAAGTGAACGTGACCAGCGTCGTCGTCTTTCCTGGTGCCAAACCGTCGAAAAAGAACCTTGTGTTCCGCGTGCAGACCATCGATCCCCGGCATGTTACCCACATGCTTGTAGAAAGGGGATTTACCGTAATCGGACCTGCGGAGGGAGGGAATCGCACGTGAGTCAAAACTCTCGTCTGATCTACTCGCCGGAATACACATCCTACCATTTTCACGACGGGCATCCGTTTAACCAGCGACGCCTGCTCTTGGCCCATGATCTGATGAGAGAATACGGATTGCTGGCCGATCAGAGCATCCTCCCTCCCCGGTTCGCCAGCGACGATGAAATTGCGCTCGTTCACGACCGCCGCTACATCCAGTTCGTGAAGGAACAGGGTCATAGCGAGAAAGAGCTTCCGATGGCAGCCAGCTTTGGCTTGGGAACGGAGGACGTGCCCTGCTTTCCCCTCATGCATGAAGCCACGTCGCTGATTGTCGGCGGGACACTTCAGGCGGTGGACGCGGTAATGAACGGACAGGCGGATCACGCCTTCAATCCGGCAGGCGGCCTGCATCACGCGTTTCGCGGACGGGCATCCGGCTTCTGCGTCTATAACGACTGTTCTGTCGCCATTGCCTACATGCGCAAACACTGGGACGCCCGTGTCCTGTATATTGATACGGATGCCCACCACGGCGACGGGGTGCAGTGGGCCTTTTACGACGATCCCCATGTCCTGACCGTCTCCTTTCACGAAACGGGCAAATACCTGTTTCCCGGTACGGGCAACCTCACAGAGCGCGGTGAGGGCAGCGGCTACGGTTATTCCGTTAACGTGCCGTTGGAAGCGTTTACGGAAGATCAGTCGTTTTTGGAAATGTACCACCATTTGATCCCAAAGGTGGCTCGGGGCTTCAAGCCGGACGTCATTCTCACGCAGAACGGATGCGACGCCCACGCCTATGACCCGCTTACCCACCTCTCCTGTTCGATGCGGATTTATCAGGAGATTCCCCGTCTCGCCCACCAACTGGCTCACGAGCTGTGCGACGGCCGCTGGGTAGCCGTCGGAGGAGGCGGCTATGACATCTGGCGGGTGGTGCCCCGCGCCTGGACCCTGCTCTGGAGCGAGATGACCGATCAACCTCTGGGAGACGGCCCCCTTCCGGATGCGTGGCGCAACCGCTGGCAGGCGGAGAGCGAGTATCCGCTGCCCACTCATCTGTTTGATGATGTCACCCCGTTCCCGCCCATCCCCCGCCGTGCGGAGATAACGGAAAAGAATCGTGTTACCCTGGAACGGGCGATGATGTATGCTCCGATGGGATGAATGAAAACATCCGAAAACAAAAAGACGTGCCGAGAACAACCCATCACGGAACGCCGATACCGATGGCTTGCCTTACACCAAGCCCATCGAATGAATATGGTTTTTGGTTTCTTCCGTACCCAATTGATGAATCATCCTGTAAATGTCGTGCAAAGTCTGATCGTGAACGTCATTCTCCAAATCGTAGTGGTAAGGGACTGCAGGTATATGCGCTCGAAAGAACGTATCAAATAGAAATGCTTCCCTTTGCTCAAACAGCTTCATGAGCTCTTCCACTTCTTTTTCTGTCGCATCGATTTCAAACTCGTAGGCAGCGTCTCCTTGATTGGGAAGAACCGTTCCGGCTTGAACCGAGACGTAATAACGATGTTTTTCCATTGGCTACCATTCTCCTTATAGATAGAACAACGTAAGAATCGCAACCGTCAACCAAATGGCAAAGCCGATGATGTAGACGATAACGGCGGGATTTCCGATGACCTGGTGTTTTACCGTAGTTTGGCTCACCTTTGTGTCAAATTCTTTTTTCTCTTGCTTCTTGATGTATTTAACTGAGAAAAATAAACTGGCAATCACAATGATGGCGCTAATGCCATAAAAGATGGTCATGAAGGTCAACCCGGATCACCTCTCTTGTTCGATTCCTACCTGTAGTATGAGTCATTCCCCAGGAAACATACAAAGAATACCCACCCGGCATGAGCTAACGCTTCGCCGGGCGGGGCCCCGAACACTTTCCTAGCGGCTGTATAGGATGTTGACTCTTATAAATTCCTATCCAGCAAAAAAGCCGCTGAGTCATCGTCTCAACGGCTTTTCCAATCCAAACCTTTACAGAAGCTTTTCCAGCTCGTCAGGCTGGTACCCCTTCACAGCCTTGCCGCCTGCGACAGTCACCGGCACGCCCATGAATCCAAGACGCTCCACTTCTTCCTGGTACGCACGGCTGGTCATGACGTCTCGCACCTCGAAAGCGATGCCCTTTGCGGTCAGCCACTCCTTCACCAGATTGCAGTCCACGCAGTTTTTGGTGGAATAGACAATCACGGCAGGACTCATGTTCCGCAGCATGCTGGCGACGATCGCGTACGAACGCTGGGAGGCCAGTTTGGTAAACTCCACAAAGTTGACGTGTGCAGACCCGTCTGCCTTGTCGGACATGGAGCGAACGATGACAAACGGCACCCCGTTCATGGCGCAAACCTGTCCGACTGCCGCCCCCTCCATTTCCGTGCAGTGCGCGTCGAATTGTTCGTGCAGCCACTGTACTTTTTCCCGGCTGGCCACAAACTGGTCCCCGGATAGGATCCGTCCGGTTACTACGCGAATGCCGGCTTCTAGCTCTTTGCCCGCTTCCATCGCAAGCTGCCGTAGGCTGGCATCCGCTTCCCAGATCCATCGATCGGTAAAAGGAATCTGACCCGGCTGAAAACCGAGCGGAGTGACGTCGATGTCGTGCTGCATGCAATCGGTAGAGACGACGATGTCACCGATGTTCAACTCGGGGTGAACCGCTCCCGCCACCCCGGTAAAAATGACGCGGTCCACCTGAAACTGGTCGATCAGCATTTGTGTGGTGACGGCGGCGTTCACTTTGCCCACGCCGGATTTGCAAAGGACGACCGCTTTGCCTTCCATCTCTCCCTCATAGTAGGTAATGCCGGCTTTCACGGTCGCTTTTGTGTCTTTCATCGCTTCCAGATAAAGCGCAATTTCTTCGTCCATTGCGCCGATAATCCCAATACGCATGATGTTCCTCCTGTTTGTTTACGCCTGCAGGCTCCGGGTGCTTTCGCGGTGCTCAATGCGATGCGGCAGCAGAACGACGTGCTCTTCGACGTGCTCGTTGTTCATGTACTTGGTTAACAGGCGCATCGCTACCGCTCCAATGTCGTACATCGGCTGCACCACCGAGGTGAGACGCGGCCGTACCATTTCCACCAGACGAATATTGTCGTGCCCGATGACCTCAATGTCGTTCGGCACGGACAGCCTTGCATCCTGTACCGCGTGGATGGCCCCGATTGCCATTTCGTCACTGGCCGCAAAGACTGCGGTCGGCGGCTTGGGCAGCTGCAGGAATCCGCTCATGGTCTTAAGTCCCGATTCGTAGAAGGCATTCCCCTGAGCGACAAGCGACTCGTCAAAGGCAATGCCTCCGTCTTCCAGCGCTTTTTTGTAGCCTTCGAAGCGCAGCAGTCCACCGAGCGGATCGGTAAGCGGATTGGTAATCATGGCAATGCGCTTGTGACCGCGGTCAATCAACTCCTTGGTCGCATCGTAACCGGACTGGAAATGGTCGATGGTAACCGATGGCAGGATGTTGTCCGCATCCCTTGTCGCCGCAAGCACGGTCGGAACGGAAGAAGTGGACAATGCCTGCAAGTGGTCCTCCTTGATTTCCGCTCCCATGAAAAGCAGGCCGTCCACCTGCTTTTCCAGCAGGGTGTTGATCAGCTGCAGCTCTTTTTCCAGGCGTTGATCGGAGTTGCACAGAATGATGTTGTACTTGTACATCGTGGCGATGTCCTCAATGCCGCGAGCCAACTCCGAGAAGAACAAGCTGGAGATGTCGGGGACGATGACACCGACTGTCGTTGTCTTCTTGCTTGCCAGGCCCCGGGCAACCGCGTTCGGCCGATATCCGAGACGCTCAATCGCCGCCAGCACCTTTTTTCGTGTCAACGGCTTTACGTTCGGGTTTCCGTTTACCACACGCGAAACCGTTGCCATGGAAACACCTGCTTCTCTTGCCACATCGTAGATCGTAACCGGCATCACATACCCCCACTTTCCCATTATATGGTTTTCATTCTCATTTTCATAAATTTATGCAACTATGATACGACAAGCCCCGTCCACTTTCAATCGTTTTCTTTATTGTACCGCAAAAAAAGAAAAAGACTCTCACTCCACCGGAATGAGAGACCTGTTGCCTACTTCATCAATTTGTTCATCGTCTTCAACAGCTCGTCGATCACGTCATGATCCCCCTGCTGAATGCGATCCACCACGCAGCTCTTCATGTGACCTTCGAGCAGCATTTTCCCAACCGCGTTCAGTGCGGAGTGAACGGCTGCGATCTGGTTCAAAATGTCGTCGCAATATACGTCCTTTTCAATCATCCCGCGAATGCCGCGGATCTGACCCTCAATCCTGTTGAGTCGAGCGACCAAATTGGACTTGATCTTGTCCGAGTGAGGTGTGGATTTGTGATGAATGCAACAGTCATCCTGTTCATGCTCGTGTAGATGTTCGTGTTCGTTCATGCCGGAACCATCTCCCTTCAACCAGGAGTTACTTTCTGCGCGTTTGTCTGCTTCAAGCTTAATCGCTCCCGCCGTTTTCGTCAAATAACAAGAAAACCCACCCGGCATTAGCTAGTTTCCCCTGAAAAATTCCTGGGGTAAGTCAAAAACAAAAGGAATTCAGCTCTCTAAATGGAAGTAGTTGTTGACGAGGCAATACATCCAAAAAGAGGGACTGAATTCCTTTCTTCATAAAGAAATTCAACAGTGCTCCTCGAAAATCCTATTTGAGGTGAGCGATTATGTTAAAACTTCGTAACGAGCAAATCACATTGTGGGATACCCTTCTCCCTGAACCAATCC
>NZ_JBIYSM020000021.1:0-68613 GCF_044759095.2 Brevibacillus soli | reverse complement strand
TTCGGAATCTGGGCTCATAACCTCAGAAGAGCAGCCCAAATGGCCAAATAAGCAACGATTAACGGATACAGTTACACAGTAGCCCCCTGAGATTCACCACAATGAGATGCTTCTGCCAAAAAACGATTTTTTCAGGAGTAACTAGCTAATGCCGGGTGGGTTTTCTTAATTTTCCGTCCTGTTCATGACTAACATTTTATCCCAGCAAGCGATGTTCGGCTATTCCGAAATTTTGTCGAATTCCATGATTTGACAAGAGGCTCATCCACGTAATAATATATTTTTACGTGAATCATTTGTTTTGTGTAGGGGGTGATTCTTTGGGACGCGAACTGTTGGAAACGTACGTGGTGGAATTGCCCGAGCAAGCGATGGCGTTGTTGAATCCGCTGCGCGCGGAAATTCTGAACCGCTTGGCAGAGCCGGCCTCCGCCGCGGAACTGGCCCGCGGGATGAATGAAATTCCGCAAAGGGTGAACTACCATCTGAAGGCGTTGGAAAAGGTGGGGCTGGTTCATCGGGTGGGCACCCGCCAGGTCCGTAATCTGGTGGAAGTGCTCTATCAGGCCATCGCCCGCACGTACGTCTTGTCGGAAGCGCTGAACTGGCCGCAGGAAACCATCCATCGCATGAAGGATCAAGGATCGCTGTCACATCTCGTCACCGCGTCGGAGCGGATCAAACGGGATGCTCTTTTGCTGTTGGAGCGATCGGACGAAAAGACGGAGATCCCCAGCGCTACGCTGGAAACCGAGGTTCGCCTGAAGAACCGGGAGCAGCGGAGCGCGTTCGTGCAAGAGTACGTACAGCTGGTCAATCAGCTGGTACAGAAATATCAGGCTGGCGATGACGGCGAAGAAACCTATCAGGCGGTTCTGACCGTCTATCCGAAACCGCTCAAAGGAGGAGAGCAAGCATGAAGCCGCAAGAAACCAAACGCTCCGTCGTTGTCTGGGAAACCCGGCCGCGCCGCGATGGCAATGTCATTCCGCTGCCCGCCAAGAGCAGGGGAGAGGGTTGGACTGAACAGGAGGAGACGGTAACAGAGTGGACCGTGGGAACGGAAGAACAGTCGGCCAAGGTGACGATGGTCTCTTCCGGATTCGGAGACGTGAAGCCGGCATCGCCGAAACCCGTCAGCATGCGTCTGGCTGCGTAACAGTCTGACGGGAAAACAAAAAAAGGAGGCGTCACAATGAACATGGTGCCAATTGTAGTGGAGTCCACCAGCCGCGGGGAGCGCTCGTACGATATTTACTCCCGCCTGTTGAAAGACCGGATCATTTTTCTCGGCAGCGCCATTGACGATCAGGTGGCCAACGCGGTGGTCGCTCAGATGCTGTTTCTGGCGGCGGAAGACCCTGAAAAGGACATTCACCTGTACATCAACTCGCCCGGGGGGCACATACATGCCGGGCTGGCCATATACGACACGATGCAGTTCATCAAGCCGGACGTCTCCACCATTTGCATCGGCATGGCGGCGTCAATGGGCTCCCTGCTGCTGCTGGCCGGAGCCAAGGGAAAACGATACGCCCTGCCCAATGCGGAAGTCATGATTCACCAGCCTTGGGGCGGCAGCAAGGGACAGGCGAGCGACATTCAGATTCAGGCGGAACACATCTTGAAGCAGAAGCGGCTTTTGTACCGTATCATGTCGGAGCGAACCGGTCAGCCCTTGGAAAAAATCGAACGGGACGCCGATCGCGACTTTTTCATGACGGCAGAGCAAGCAAAGGAGTACGGCGTTATCGATAAAGTGATCGAGAGGGTGTAACGTCGAAATGAACATGTGCCCGGGCGCTTTTGGTCCGGGTTTTCGTTCTCCTTTTTCGATAAAAATAAGTTGACAAGAGAGCGAATTGTAATACAATATTTGGAACCAACCCATGGAATTGATCATAGGAGCGCCCAATCGGATGAAAATCTCACTCGCTGTATTGAAACGGTATGATATCGCAATCTGGATTCGCGCATGGGGAACCGCCCTTACCTCCCTCACCGGATTCATGCTGCGTCCCTTTCTCGTCCTGTATCTGTACGACAAGCTGGGCGGCTCCATTTTGCTGCCGATGGTCGTAGTAGGATTGCAACCGCTGACCGGCATGCTGATGAGTTTGTGGGGCGGGGGCCTCTCAGACCGGTACGGGCGCAAGCCGTTGATGCTGACGGCGCTATGCGTGCAAACAGTGTCGATGTCCGGATTCGTTTTTGCCGATTCCGTATGGGAGTTTGCCTGTCTGACGGTGCTGAACGGACTGGGAATGTCCCTGTTTTTCCCCGCCGCCAATGCACAAGTGACGGACGTGGTGCCGGAAGAGAAGCGGGCGGAGGTGTTTGCCCTGCTGCATACTGCGCTCAATGTCGGCGCCGCCGCGGGCCCGCTCCTGGGGCTGCTCCTCTTTACGAAGAGCCCGGCG
This sequence comes from Brevibacillus soli, assembly GCF_044759095.2. Lineage (NCBI taxonomy): Bacteria > Bacillati > Bacillota > Bacilli > Caryophanales > Paenibacillaceae > Brevibacillus > Brevibacillus soli. The sequence goes on along the minus strand of NZ_JBIYSM020000021.1, from coordinate 66,193 downwards.
CTCGTCTTCAGCATCGCGGCTTTGGCATCTCTTACCTATGCGCTGATTCTGTGGTGGAAGGTGCCGGAAACCCTGCCGCCGCGGACGGCAAACAACAGAGCGAAGGGACAGCGGCCCAAGCTGAGTCTGCGTGAGCATCGGGCGATTTTCTGGATGACGTTATTGGCTGTTCCCATCAGCTTGCTGTACGCACAGGTGGAATCGGTGTTTCCGCTCCATTTGAAGAATCAGTTCCACCATTATCAGACCGTGTTCGCCTGGTTGATGACCATCAACGGAACCACCGTCATTTTGCTGCAGATGTGGATTGCCAAGCGCACGGAGCGACTCGCCTCATCCCGGGTGATTCTGGTCTCCTATCTGATTTTGAGCGTCGTGGCTTTTGGCTACGGCTTCGCTCCGATGTTTGCCCTCTTGGTCATGGTGGAAATTCTGTTTACCATCGGCGAGATGCTCGTCGGTCCGCACATGCAAAAAGCCGTCTCCGTAATTGCTCCTCCCCAGATGCGCGGCCGCTATTTCTCCATTTATGGACTGAACTGGCAGATATCAAAGGCAATCGGCCCGTTTTTGGGCGGCCTGCTCTTTACCCAGGCGGGCGGCGGCGTAACGTTCGGGGTCCTGGCCATCCTGCTCTTGATCGCCGGTGTCTGTCAGTTCCGTCTGATTCATCGGATGGAACGGAGGGAGGACCAGGTTGAACAGCTGGCCGAGACGGCGGGTTAAGTGACGAACTCTGTACAAAAAAAAGTCCCACACAGCCCATTACGGCTGAATGGGGCTTTCCTATTTCAAATCCCACAGCGAGAGCCTGCGGTACACCAGGAAAATCAACAGATTTGCCACGGCCGCAGCGAGGAAAACGTACGCAGTTCCGAGGAGCTCTGACACCCAGCCGGAGCCGAAGATGGTAAACACCATGCCCAGCTTGAAGATGGAACCGGTGATTCCGCTGATCCGCCCGATCAGATGGGCGGGTGTGGTCTCCTGTCGGAATGTCCAGATGCAGATGCTTTCAATCGTGCCGATCATGCCGGAGAGGAACAGCGACAGGCACATCACCCAGACGTTGTCGGCAAAATACATGATGAGATAGGCCGCGGCCAGCAAAAATATGGTTGTGCCCAGCAGGCGGCCGGTGGGGAAGTGCTTGCGGCAGTAGCTGACCAAGGAGCTGCCAACGAGGCCGCCCATTCCTGCGGCCGAGAGTACCAGCCCGAGCTGGGAGTTATCCAGATGCAGATGGTCCTTTGCGAAAAAGATCACCATCGCATCAAACATGCCGGAAGTAGAGTTGAGAAAGATGACGAGGAGGGTGATCAGCCAAAGCGGACGGTTGGCAAACAGCTCTCTCCATCCGGCGATGAACTCCTGCCAGAACGAACCCTGCTGCACGGTCGGCCCCAAATCATCCTTTTCCAGAAAGGAAATGCTGCAGAGAGCCATCAAATAGGCGCAGGCAGTGAAGAGCAGCCCGTCATGCAGGCTGGAAAACAGCAGGATGAAGCCGGAGATGGCTGGTCCCATAATCTCGACCAGCGTATGCACAAACGAAAACTTGGCGTTGGCCGATGTCAACAACGGTTTGGGAATGACGTGCTTCACAATGCTGACCCGGGCATTGCCGAAGCCGTAGTTGAACATCATCAGCAAAAAGCCGGCGATGTAAAAGTGATACAGGTTGGCCGCGCCGTATTCGATCATGAGGAACAATACCAGAAGCAGGAGAGCCTGCCCGACCACCATCAGCTGCGTCCATTTTTTCTTGTTGAAGCGGTCGACCAGCACACCGATAAACATAGCCAGCAGCAGATTGGGCAGGAATTCAATGCTGCGCATGGTCGCCATGTAGACCGAAGATTTTGTCATTTCATAAATGATCAGCGGCAGGGCCAGTTCGTACACCTTGCTTCCGAAGGCCAGGAGTGCGGTCGAGAAGAAGATGACCACAAAGCTGCGATTTCGCCATACCGAGTGCGAGACGCCGGCTTCTGCGCTTTGATAAGAGGGGTGGGCTTGAGATGGCATGGAACGTTCCTCCTTTTGTTGCTTCACATTCATTTTATCTGGAAAAAGAGGAAGAAAAAGTGTAAGGTTTGGCATAAGAGATTTCCCCTTTTCGGATTGGAAGGAGGGCAAACCGTGCAGCTCGCCCATCATTACCTGCGCGTGCGGAATCACTTTCATGGCATGGCGGACGGCGTCCGTATCGAAACCTCCCTGCAGGAGCTGGCAGAAGTCTTCTGCTGTACCGGCCGCAACGTCAAAATCATAGTGAAGCAGCTGGCAGATGCCAAATGGATCGAGTGGCTCCCGGGACGTGGACGGGGGCATTACTCCCATCTGGTGTTTCTTGCGCAGACAGAAGAAGTTGCTTTCCAGCTTGCGCAGCAACATGTCAAACGCGGTTACTGGAACGATGCGCTGGCCGTGCTGAACGAATTTTCGACTCTCCCCATTCAGCGAGAGCGATTCCTCGCTTGGCTGTCCCAACAGTTCGGCTTTCGCGTGGAAGAGACGGAAAAAAGGTCGCTTGACACTCTTCGCATGCCGTTCTACCGCCCCATCCCTGCGATTGACCCAGCATTCGTCACCAGAAGAACGGAAGCGCACATGGTCAAGCAGGTGTTCGATACGCTGATTCGCTATGACGCGAGGGAGAAACGCTTTTTGCCCCATGTGGCCCATTACTGGGAGACCAACGCCGACAGGACGGAGTGGACATTTTATCTCCGCAAGGGGGTATTGTTTCACCACGGCCGGGAGTTGAACGCCCATGACGTAAAGCTCACTTTTGAGCGTATGCGTCAGCCGGCTACCGGTTCCCCTTATCGTTGGATGTTTGCCCACGTGGAAGAAATCAGCGTCCCCAGGCAAAGCGTGCTGAAAATCAGGCTGCAGCGACCCAATTCGCTTTTTTTGCACTTTCTCAGCTCGGAACGAGCTTCGATCATTCCCCATGAGGTTGTACAGGAGCGGGGGGAGCGTTTTGCCCGGGAGCCCGTCGGGACTGGTCCGTTTCGCCTCGTCCGCAATGATGACACCGTTTTCCTGCTGGAGGCGTTTCCCCATTACTTTCAAGGCAGAGCACACCTGGATCGCATCGAAATCTGGATCGTGCCGGACATTCGGGTGCACGGTATCATCAATCAGTTGGATGCGGAGCACCTTCACTTCCATCCCTTCCGCAAGCTGACGGAATCGACTTCTTTGTGGAAGGAGCTTGACAAGGTAGAAACAGGGTACAAGTACATTGCCTTTAACTTGAATCGGCCGGGTCCGCAGCAGCAGTCGAACTTCCGGAAAGCGCTTGATTTGCTGCTCGACAGGGAGCGGATGATCGCCGAACTGGGAGCCAACCGCTTGTTTCCGGCATCCGGTTTTTTTCCAGGCAAGGCGCATTTGGCGGTTCGGGCACGTCCGGAGGAGGCGCGACGCCTGTTGCGTGAGAGCGGCTACCGGGGAGAGGTGCTTACCTTCTACACTTATGAGGGATCAAGCAACGAAACGGACGCGGAGTGGGTTCAGCGGCAATGCCGCGAAGCGGGAATCGAGCTGGAACTGCATGTGCTGCCGATTGAACAAGTAAAGCATCAAGCGGCAGAGGCAGACCTGCTGCTTTCCGGAGAGGTGTTTGACGAGGATTTGGAGTTCGGTCTGACCGAGACATTTCAGCAGGAGACCAGCTTCTACCGGGCGCACTGGAGTCCACAGCTGCGCGAGGCGGTCGACCGCCAAATTGCCCGCGTCCTGCAGGAGGAGAGCTGTGAACAGCGCATGCGGCTGCTCGAGGGTATCGAAGAGCTGTTGAAAAAGGAGTGCGCCGTCCTGTTCCTTTATCACTCCCGGCAAAGCACGGCATACCATTCGGCGTTGGAAGGAGTCTCCCTGAACGCGTTGGGCTGGGTCGATTACAAGGAAATATGGTTCAAATAGAAAAGGAGGCGGTTTTTATTTGTGGAGCGCCTTTGCCAGCCTTCCAGCGTAGAGACGTGGACACGGGGATACTAGGGGGCGTTAGTCTCACTTCATTGTGAAACCCAGATGTTGAGCCCCCGCCCCGTGGATCGTCTCGGAGCGGACAGATAAGCCCTATAGTGGGCTGGCAACGAAGCGAAGCAAAGAAACGCCTCCGTTTTCCATATAACGGAAGCGTTTTGCAGTGCTCTCCAGTGGGGAGAAGCATGTTTCCATACTCCGCAGCGGTCCCCGGGGAAACGCAAAACGACGCGCAGCTACGAAGTAATCTCATAGATTTCGTTTCTTCTTCCCGGGTCTTCGCTGCTGCGCTGAGCTGGGCTGCGCTAGTCGCTGCGCTTGGAAACCTGCTTCTCCGCGTTTCAACTTGTTTCTTAAAAAGCTGAGGGCACTGCAAAGAGTACCCCTCTACTATTATTTTAGCGCGTTTTTCAAAATAAGAAAAAGACTGGTAAAGCCCCCCTGTTCTCGCTAGGATGATAGAGTGTTGAAAAGAAGAGGAGGCGATATCGTGAAATGGTTTCGTTTTGATGCTTCGGTAAGTCGTACCATCGACAAGTTTGATTCGGTACATGCGTCCATCTCCAAAGTGCTGCGGATCACGCAGGCAGAGCATCTCCATATTGGATGCATTCACCTGGGGCCAAACGGCATTCTGGGTCATCATCCGGCACCTGTTCCCCAGCTGTTTCTGGTAGTACAGGGGGAGGGATGGGTGCGCGGGGAAGGGGAGGAACGCGTCCGCATTGAAGCGGGGCAGGCCGTCTTCTGGGAAACGGGAGAAGGACATGAATCCGGGACGGAAAGCGGCATGACCGCCATTGTAATTGAAGGAGACCAGCTCGACCCGTCCCAATATATGCCTGCTCTGTAAAATGGGGGAGATTCATAGCGAACGTCATGGAGATGTACACTGGAATACACTGGAAGTCCCGTGAGCTCATTACAGTAGCTCCTGATACGCACATATTGAAAGCTACCGTAAAATTGGGACTATGTTTAAATGGTACAGCTGACGATCGACAGGTTGTGGCTGAAGCATGGGAAACAGCATTGAAAGGAAGTGGGTTGGCCCCCATTGACGTTCATACACCCTTATGGTTATGGAGTCGCGCAGGTTTTCCACCACTTTCGGTATCGTAAGCCTTGCAAGCTTAGCTTTTCTGTTTTTTTCGGGCGTAAAACTCTGCCGCCTTGTGCCGGTTTCCGCAGGTATCCATGCTGCACCATCTGCGTTTGCCTGCCTTCGATGTGTCGGCGAAATGGAGGATGCAATCGACGTGCTCGCACTCCCGAATTCGCTCCAGAGGAAGGGTCTTGAGGGTGCGGACGGCAGACAGTCCGATCTGGTAGAGAATGTGATCCAACGGGTCCAGAGCCCGGTACCGTTCCATCAGCTTCCCGCTTTCCCACTGCAAGTCGATTCGGAGCGGGATGCGTTCAAGCCGCTTTTCCAACGGCTCGACGGCAGCGGGAGTGACTTCGTTATTCCGCTTGCTCTCTACAAGGAGGGAACGGCAGATATCACGAAGACCGGCCAGTTCGGCGGCAAGCCTTTGCCGGTGCGGTTCAAGCCGGGACCATTCGTCCGGTTGGATCAGCTCATTTTGAAACAGCCATTCGCGAACGGCAGCTTCCTTCCGCAACAGATCCACTTCGTGCTGCTGGGAGCGGTAGACCGTATTGAGAAGGTTCAGCCAGGCCGGGCCTCCTACAGTCATGACAGATAGGTTCATATTGTTCACCTCATCAGAATAAACCCCTTCCCGCTGCGGAAAGGGGTAATGGTCTGTTGGTTACGGCGTTATGCCCAGTTCCTGGAACAACTGCATGTTGTTCATCATGAACTGCTGGGCTGCCATTCCCAATTCTTGCTGAAGCGTGAGCATGTCAGCATCGGAAAGCGTAGCGAGGTTCACCGAATTGTCGGCGGTCAGCACTGGCAGGGAGATGGCCTTGCCAAACTCGTCTTTTCCGTGCAGCTGCAGGCTGATGCTTTTCGGCATATCGGGGGTGGCCTGATCGAAGTTCAGCTTGATCCGGGACTGGGTTTCACGCCCTTTGTCGCTCTTGGTTAACGAGGTGTTGATGCTGCCGGAGAGGCCCATCTGTTCACCGGTGGCACTGTCATTGCCTTTTACCGTAAACTCGAGGGTACCTGTTTCTTTGCTGTTCTCTTCCTTGGAATGGGAGTTCACCTTGATATCCAATTCCGCATCGGATTCTTCCTTGGTCTTGAGTGCAATCGCAAGCGTTCCATTTTTTTCGGAACCGTTCTTTTTGCCTTTATACGTAACCTTCAGTTCGTCTTGATCAGGAATTTCTCCAAACGACAGGCGGTAATAGGACTCGCTGCCGTTGGTCCATTTGACGGTATGCAGATATCCGGGCTCTTCTTTGCCTTGTTCGTCCGTGCTTACCATTTTGCGGGAGATGATCTGGTCGTCACCGTTGATCAACAGGACCATTTTCATGCCGTCTTTGCCGCGCTCGCTCGATTTCAGGCCGGCTAGTATATCGTCAAATGCTTTTCGATACTCGGACTGGAACACGTCTTTGGACATGATTTCGGTGTCCGGATAACCGCTGTCCACCATCAGCTTCGCCAGGTTTTGGTAGCGAGTGTAAATCAGGTCCAGCAGCTTGTCGTCCACTTTGGCTTTTTCCGCTATGCGGGTGACCAGGGCGTTCAGTTCTTCGGAAGTAAAGGTAACCGTCAGCTCCCGTGCCGTTGTCTGATAGCCCTCTTCAGAGAAGGCGACGTCTTTTTTCAGCGTGACCTGCGCGTCTTTCACGCTGTCGGCGTACAACAGGGCGTAGTCTTTCAGGACGGCTGCCAGCTCTTCTTTGGATGCCTGCAACGCGCTGTACACGTCGTTATAGGTGACAAGCCGCTTGGGAAGACCCTCCATGCCGTATTTCGACGCGAGCACGTCGCGGTCCTTCCAATCAACATATCCGTATTTTTTGTAGAGGTCCAAAACGCCGAAGCCGACCCGGTTCTGATCCATGAACATCTCCATGCCGAGAAGCTTTTTGTCTTTCAGGTGAAGGCCAATCAGATTGTACTGAATCTGTTTTTGCTGGTCGATGTCGCTTTGCACCACCAGTTTTGCGCTGTTCAACAGCTCCAGCAGCTGTTGTGCCTGGGGAGAAACGGTCGCGTCCACTTTTACGTTGGAAATTTCCAGGGTGGAGTGAACCGGTTGTTCCAGATACGGAGTCATCTGCTTTTCGTATTCGGCCACCAGCTCGGAGACGTCGGCCGACAGATCGGCCATGCCTTGGGCTTCGGCCTCCAGATAAATCATCTTCGGGCTTTTGAACAAATCCAGTTGGGCGTACGCTGTGCCCAGCCCGCCTAACACCGCGATTCCGGCCGCGGCGACAGTCAGAATCGTCTTTCGAAAGCTTTTTCGCGGCGGAGTCTGGTTCACGGTTACAGTGGTTTCCATGCGCTTCCTCCTTGGTCTCTTCTCTTTTGGACTGACTGGCTGCAGTTGCAAAGGAGCTTTTTTGCACCTGATTTGGTATTGTAACATAAAGGGTGGAAAAATGGTTGAAGATGTAAATGATTTCAAAAATACAAAAAAGGGGAAGGCAGCATGTTTCGGTTCGAACAGCTGACGTATTTCGTGACGACCGTGGAAAAAGGGAGCCTGAACAAGGCGGCCAAGGCGCTGTACATTTCCCAGCCGGCTTTAACGAAGCAGCTGGCTCAGCTGGAGAGCCAATTGGCATGCGTTTTGTTTCATCGCAGGATGACGGGGATTGAGCTGACAGAGGCGGGACGGTATTTTTACGAGCGAGCCTGCATGATCCTGGAGCAGGTCGAACAGACCGTGGAGGGAATCAAGCGGTTCAGCCGACAAAATCCGCTGCGGATTGGCGCGCTGCCAAGCATCGCCAATTATTACCTGCCCGACATCATCGCGGCCTATACGGAAGACGAGCAAAGCCGTGTGTCGATTACTGTCCGGGATACCACAAGCGAACTGGTCGCGCTGCTGGAGCAAGGTTCGCTTGATTTGGCCTTTGCTCAGGACTTTGCCGGTCATGCCGAATTGCCAGGCCGCGAGCTTTTCCAGGAACCGTATCTGGCCGTGCTCCCGGCCCATCATCCCATGGCGGAGCAGGAGACCGTGGATTTTTTGGCCTTCTGCCGGGAAAAACTGCTGATTCACCGGGATCCTTGCGACATCCGCAGCAATTTTCGCCGCTATTGCAACAAGCTGGGCATTCAGCCGGAGAATGTTCTGGAACTGGACTTCAATGATTCGCTTTTGACCTATGCGGCCAAAGGGCAGGGGCTTACCTTTGTTCCGCAGATGATGGCGGAAGGGATCCGCGATCCTCACTTGACCGTCCGTCCGTTTGAACAGCCATTTACCCGTACAATCGATGTGATTTTTCAGCGGGATGCCGCAGGTGAAGTGGAACAGCTCTGCTTGAAAAAAGAGAGCGCATCCTAGTCGTTGGATGATACAGAAACCAGCTTTCCCCACGTCTCCCAGTTGAGCAGCAGGATGCCGGTCAGAACGCCGATCCCCCCGCAAATGCCGATCACAGTCAGCTGCTCTCCCAGAAACGCGGCGCCGATGCCCATGGCAATCACCGGAGCCACGTAAGTCCAGGTGGTAGGGAAGGTAGCATTCGTCTCTTTTACCAGCCAGTAATAGATGGTAGAAGCGATGATGGAGGCGACGACGGCCAGGTAGAACAGCGCCAGCAGGGAGGAAGCGGTAAACGCCACGGCTGCGATCGGTTCCGTAACGGCGGAGATCAGGAACAAGCCGATGCTGGCAAAGACCATCTGGTATCCGTTAAAGACGAACGGTGACAGCTTTTTCACGATCTTCCGCGATCGAACCGCTCCGATGGAGAAGAACAGCTCGGAGGCAATGATAAACAGTTTGCTGAAAAAGGAATACCAGCCGTAGTCTTCCCCGTCCAACTGATTGCTGAGGATGAGGGCGGCTCCCGATACGCTCAGCAAAAGTCCGGCCAGCACGTACCAGCGGAAGCGGATCTGCTTGTAGAAGACGCTGACCAGTGTGGTAAAAATGGGAGCGGACGCGACCAGCAAGGCAGCGGTTCCGGAAGAAATGTACTGTTCGCCCCAAAACAGAGCGGCAAACGGAATCGTCGTCATCAGCAGCCCGAGAATCGCCATTTCTCCGTATTCTCGCAGGGTAAGCCACCTGAATTGTTTTCGCCAGGCCATGAACAAGAGAACAATGGCCCCGGCCAGGAAGAAGCGGAGTCCGGCAAACAAGAAGGGGGGAATTCCTTCTTCCAGTCCGATTTTTATCATGAAGTAAGTCGTGCCAAAGATCAGGCACATCACCACGTATCCGATGATCATCGGTGAATCTCTCCTTTTTTTTCTTCCATCATAACGGCGGAGAGAAAGCGGGCTGTACTATCGATTGGGAAGAAGGGATATAACCTGCAGTTATAGTGGAGGGTAACCGTGGCATGGCAGGGTAGTAGAGGGAAGAGGGGTGAGGAACCATCGACTTGCGTGTATTGCAAACGTTTGTGGTGGCGGCGACCACGGAAAACTTTCACCAGGCGGCAGAGACGCTGTTTATCGCCCAGCCGACGGTAAGCCAGCATATCCGGCTGCTGGAGAAGGAATTGGGAATCGAATTGTTTGTGCGCATCGGAAAGCGGGTGAGACTGACACCGGCGGGAAAGCGTTTTTTTCCTCATGCGAAAAGCTTGCTGGATCAATGGCACAGCGGCATGGAGGACCTGCTCGCCTGGCGCCAGGGCTACCAGGACAGGCTGCAGCTGGCCGTCTCGCCGACGATTGCCAGAACGTCGCTCTTGCACCTGATCCACCGCTACACCAAACTGTATCCCGATGTGGATATTTCCATCAAGATTGTCGAATCAATCGAAATCGGCCCGCTTGTTCAAAGCGGCCAGGCCGATTTGGGGCTGACGCGGATGATTCCGGGAGAGTTCCAATTGGCTTGTTATCTTTTGCACGATGACCCGATCGTGTTTGCCGTTCCGCACAACGGCGGTGACATGGAAGCGCCGCTGCCGGATTGGGAGCAGGAACTGACGACAAAGCGGCTTTTAACCCACAACCATCCAGGATACTGGGACGAACTGCTTTTGCAGCTGCGGCAGCGGGGCCTTGCCCTGCGGACGATGGTTGTGTCCCAGACGGATATCACCAAACGTTTTATTGAGGAAGGATTGGGCGTCTCGTTTCTGCCACGTTCGGCGATCAGCCGCGATCTGTTTGAAAATCGCTTTATCGAGCTGCCGACACCCGGGTTGGAACTTCCCAAAGTGGCTTCCTATCTGGTGCTGCCAAAAGTAAGCGCTTCCGAAACCGTTCAACGCTTTGTCGACATATTGGCGGCATTGTACCCGCCTCTTCCTTTGGTGAATGATTGATTATGAATTGTAATTAATGGGCGCTGATACTTTTATTTCCCCTCTTAAGAAGGGGTTGTTATACTGGAGATAACAAGGGAGTGATCGAAAATGGCAGGAAATATCATCGCGATTGGTTTGGAAGGCATTGTCGTGGCTGAGACCGACCTCAGTCTGGTGGATGGCATCAACGGCCACCTGGTTTATCGCAACTACTGGGCTCGCGACCTGGCGATCAACCATACGTTTGAGGAAGTAGCCCATCTGCTCTGGTACGGACATTTGCCAAACGAACAGGAACTGGCAGAGTTGAAGGCAAAGCTGAAAGCAAATCGAGCGCTGCCGGCTCACGTGAAAACGGTACTGGACCTCATTCCGAAAGACGTTGACATGATGAGCGTGCTGCGCACGGGTGTATCCGCGCTGGGTGAAGCGGGGCACAGCTGGCCGCCGTCGCTGGATCAGGTGATTGCCCTGACGGCCAAAATGCCGACGATCGTGGCTTACCGCCACGCCCGCCTGGAAGGGCGTGAGCCGCTTGAGCCCAATCAGGATTTGGATCATACAGCGAACTACCTGTACATGCTGAAAGGGGAAACCCCGAATTCAGCCCATGTCCGTGCGTTGGACGCCTACCTGATTTTGACGCAGGAGCACGGCATGAATGCCTCAACCTTTGCCGGACGCGTCGTCGCATCGACCCAGTCCGACCTGATTTCTTCCATCACCGCCGCGATCGGCGCGTTGAAGGGACCATTGCACGGCGGCGCACCGTCCGAGGTAACGGAGATGATCGAAGCGATCGGAACCAAGGAAAACGCCGAACCGTGGATGCGCGCCAAGCTGGAAAAGGGCGAGCGCCTGATGGGCTTCGGTCACCGCGTCTACAGGACCACCGACCCGCGCGCTACTGCGCTTCGCGTGGTAGCCTCCGAGCTGTCCGCCAACGATCCGTGGTTTGATCTGGCTACCCATGTGGAGCAGGTAGGGCTGAAGCTGCTGGCTGAGTACAAACCAAACCGCAAGCTGAACACCAATGTAGAGTTCTTCGCCGCAGCCGTGATGCGCGCTGTCGGTCTGGACGATTCTCTCTTTACGCCTACCTTTGCCGTCAGCCGCGTAGTGGGATGGTCGGCCCATGTGTTGGAGCAGGCGCAAAACAACCGGATTATCCGCCCGCAATCCAACTACACGGGCAAGATTCCGGAATAAGATTTGTCAAAAGAAATCGGGAGCTTCCTCACAGGGGCTCCCGTTGTTTTTTGCCGCTTATTCCGTTCGGGGCTTGGTCGGATCGCATGCGGGCTGTGCCACCTCCGAGACCTGTGCCCGGAGGCGTCCAGGGGGGTGCTTGGTTAAACAGTCGTTTCATATTCCTATCTCCACCAAACCTCCTGAGGCAGCAGCACGACATTGACCGGGAAGTTTAATACAACACCATGTTGCCCGTCTGCTTCATGTGCCGTTCCGCCCGTCTGAGCAGAAAAGCGGAGATCAGCACCAGCAACGCAAGAACAGCGACGAGCAACCCAAGATCTCTGCCCAGTTCCCACAGCGAAGCTCCCTCCATCAGCAGCTTCCGAACCATGTGCAGCGCATAGGTTAGCGGGAAGCAGAAGGAGATGATTTTTGCCCAGAAGGGGAAGGCAAGCGGCGGAATGCCTACCCCGGCGAAAATCTGCATCGGCTCATCCAGTACGGTATAGAGAAAGCTGGAATCCCGGGAAAAGAGGAACAGCACGGTGAGAAAGCCGCCCCACACCGCGGCGGAAAGCAACAGGATGAAGAAGGCGAGGGGAACGCTTACCCAGCTGCTTACCCGGATCCCGTCGATGAAGAACAGGCCGAGGAGCGAAAAGGTAAAAAACAGCCAGACGCCCTCCACGAGCGAAGAAAGGGAGCGCCCGTAAATAAACGTCAAACGGTTGACCGGGGTAATGAAGATCATCTCCATCGTTCCCGATTGGCGTTCGAAGCTCAATTGCCACGCCGACTGCACCAGACACCAGAAGAAGATGTAGCCCAGGTAGCCGGTGAGCAAAAAGAGGGCCAGCTGGTCAAGCCCAATGAAGCGTCCCAAGGGCGAACCCTGCCCCAGCTGAAACGGGAGAAACGAGTAGTAGGCGGTAACAAACTTGATCACCGGCCAAACCAGCAGGCTAAAGTAGATAAAGTGACTGTGAAAGGAATTGCGGTGCTCTTTTTTCATCTCCGCCCAAAGCAGATGGAGCCACTCTTTCATGCTGATCTCCTTTCTGCCAGATGGAGAATGACGTCCTCCAGGGAAGGCTGCTCCGTTGTAAGCCGCAGGACAGGAATATGATTCTTTGCGAGAGCAGCGATTACGTCTGTGGTCAAGTCGGATTCACTGCGGAAGACCAGTTCGACGCTGGCCGATTCAGGCAGTTCAACCGTCTCCCATCTGCCTCGTTCGCTGCGTGTCAGATGGTGCAGGTCACGTGCAAGCGACTCCGGCAAAAACGGTACCGTCACCCGCAGCGTGCTCTCTTTAAACAGTGATTTTGTCAGCTTTTCCGGGGTGTCGTGAGCAACCAGCTTTCCCTTGTTGATGATGTACACCTCGTCGCACAGTTCCTCCACTTCATGAATGTAATGGCTGGTCAACAAAATCGCTTTGCCCTGTTCCGTCGCCAGCTCCTTTACATGTTGGCGCAAATGTCTGGCGATCGGAGCGTCCAAACCAAGCGTCGGTTCGTCGAGAAAGATGTACTTCGGATCGTTGATCAACCCGCGGGCGATTTGCAGACGCTGTTTCATCCCTTTTGAATACCGTTCAACAGGAGTGTCTGCCGCCTCTTCCAGACCCACTTGCTTTAACAGCTGCGCGATCCGGGCGGCAAGAGACTCGCCGGTAAGGCCGTACAAGCTGCCGAAGTAGACGAGGTTCTCTCTGCCGGTCAGCCGCCAGTACAGCATCCGCTCCCCGCCGGCGATCATGTTTACCATCGCTTTTACCTGGCGATCGTGCTTGACCGCATCCAACCCGTCTACGTTAATGGAGCCGCTTGACGGTTCCAACAGGGTCGCGCACATCTTGATCGTCGTCGTCTTCCCGGCCCCGTTGATTCCGAGCAAACCGATGATCTTCCCCGGCTCCATGTGAAAAGAGAGGTCGGTGACAGCCTCCACTTCCTTCCACTCTCGCTTGAAGAAACCTTTACGCTCTTTTGTGCGATACACCTTGCTTACTTGATCCACGATGAACATCTGTAATCAAAGCCTCCTATCCAAAAATGGATTCCACAATCCGTTTTTCCATGCGGCGAATCCCGAATGTTCCGACAACCAGGTAGATCACGGACAGCACACCTGCATGAATGAACTGCGGCATGTTTTCCAGAAGTCCGTGGCCGTGGATGACGCTGCCGCGAAAGGCCTCCAGCATCGGGGTCAACGGCATGATCAGACTGAGCGGCTGCAGCCATTCCGGCAGGTAGGGAACGGGAAATGTGACACCGGATACAAACGCCATCACGACAAACAGGGTATTTTGCGTGATATAGGTGTCGCGGAAGTAAAGCATGAGCGTGCCGAGCAAGAGCGCCTGGCAGAAAAAGGCGCCGGTCGCAAGGAACCAGATGATAACCGCGGCAAGCACATCTGTCTTTTCCAGCGACAATCCGAAAAAGAGTCCGAAGCCGATAATCACGGAAAATTCAAACACGGTTCGCATCACCTGCTGGGTGACGTTGCCGAGGAAGTAGCCTTTTCGCGAAGAAGGGGTTAAGAGCAGCGCTTCCAAGGTGCCCTCGCGCAGTTCCGTAATGAGGGAGCGGCTTACGTTCATCAGGGTAGACACCGCCAGTGAATAGATGGCACCGCCCAAAATCGCATAGGTGAGGTAATCCTCCGAATGGGCAAAGTGGATAAAGCGTTCATCCAGGCTGCCGGCGAAGACGTAGGTATAGGCGAAGTAGGCGAACATGACCGTATAAGTCCCGGCTAAAATATGGCCGATGGCAAACGACCAGGGGTAGGCGCGAAACATGACGATGGTGTTGCGGATCAATGTGGCTTTGGCAACGTGAAGCAAGGTTACTTCCTCCTCTCAGACAGGGTGGGATCAGGCATGTCGATAAATTCGTGGATGTCGACGGCCAACTGCTCCAGACGGGAGGGCATGCCGCGGTAAAAAACGTAACGACCGCGCCGTTCGCTCCAGACGAAGTTGGACTCGGCCAGCAGCTTGATGTGCTTGGTGACAGCCGGTTCGGTGATGCCGTGAAGTGCCGCCAGCTGCTGGATGCAGTAGGGGTGTTCCAGCAGTGATTTCAGGATCGCGACACGAGTGGGATCGCCCAATACCTTCATTTTGGCAATAAAATCGTTCGGGATCGTGGCTCTCGCCGTTGTTCCCGGTACGTCCACATGCAGGGCAACAGATATTCGGTCTCCCGGGTATATGCCCAAAAGCAGGTGAGGGGCGACAAAGGTAGTCGGCTTCACATAGATGTGCTTCAGCTCCCGATAGAAAAACGTGTAGGTCCTCGCCTTGTGGAATTGCAGAAACGCATCGTGCACGTGAAGGCGGGGATGAATCTCTTCCAGGAAGCCGACGGGATCATGCTGCAGCTTTTCCTGTGATTCATGGACGCTGCGGATCAGCCAGGGCT
This sequence comes from Brevibacillus soli, assembly GCF_044759095.2. Classification (NCBI taxonomy): domain Bacteria; kingdom Bacillati; phylum Bacillota; class Bacilli; order Caryophanales; family Paenibacillaceae; genus Brevibacillus; species Brevibacillus soli. Next base: position 51,185 of record NZ_JBIYSM020000021.1, on the reverse strand, counting down.
CGATGCGGCGCTGCTCTTTTTGAAAATAGGGCAGGTACTCATAACAGAAATCGAGAAAAGCGCGTCGCGTCGCCAACGGCCTGCGGATCAGCTCCCGGTGTTCCGGTTTCAGCTGCTCAAACTTCTCGTCTGTCCGTCCCTGCATCCAGGCGTCAATCTGCTGCGGGTGATAGACCGGCCCCATCATCGCCTGTACGAATTCTGCCGCAGGCATTTTCTCGTAAAGCTCCAGCCCTGCTTCTACCGACGGGAACAACGATTCCTGCCAGGGCACGATTGGATCCATGATGTCGAAAAAGATGCCGGACATGGTACTGAAGGAGGCGAGCTCTTCGCGAAGTTTTGGCGGCAAGCTCTCCAGCATTTCATTTGCCCAGGAGTGCCGCGACGTATGATGTTCGGGTTGGGCCAGCACGTGGAGGCTGAGAAAAAACTCGTAGCAGGGCAGATAGATGACGGAGACATGTTTTCTGAGCCACAGCGGCAGATCGTGCATGCTTACACCTCCTCTCTCGATTAACCAAATGGTTCATTCATTTTTCTTTTTGGCAAAAGTAGAGATATTATGCGGGGGGAGGAACTTTTTGTCAACAAAAAAACCACCCTTGTACAGGAGTGGTTGAATAGGATACAGCACGTATTTAATTGCTCTCTGCTTTCAGGGCAGGATCCTGCGTGCGACCTCCCCATTTTCGATCCAGCATGCCGGATGTCAAATACACGCCAAGAAAGACGAGCAATCCGCCCCAGACTTGTGCTCCGGTAATCTTTTCGCCCAGGATCATGCTGATCATAGCTGTAAATACAGGAATCAAATTAAGGAAGACTCCTGCTTTGCTGGCTCCAATCGCACGAACGGATAAATTCCAGAAAACAAACGAACACACAGACGGAAAAATGACCATGTAGATAATTCCCGTCACAGCCAATGGTCCGATGTTCGCCATATCGATTCCTTGTGCGAGGGCAAAAGGAGCCATCATCAGCGTCGCAAAAAGAGTCGATACAGCCGTAGCGGTGATGGGGGGAATGGCAAGACGCTTGCCAAGGATGGAGTAAAATGTCCAGATCATAACCGCCGCCAACATGTACAAATCGCCGGTGTTATACTCGGTATGAAAGACTTGACCCAGTTTCCCTTGTGTCAAGATCACCAGTACGCCAAACAGCGAAAGAACAACCCCCGACACTTGTATTCCGGAAATTCTCTCCCGAAGCAAAAAGACGGAACATAACACGATCACGCCAGGATTCAAGGCGCTGACCAGGGCCGCATTCGTTGCCGAAGTATACTGGAGCGCTGAATAAAGAACCAGGTTGTAACCGATCCCCCCCAGTGCCCCCATCCCGACCAGCGGAATCCACGCCTGTCGTACTGCCTTCCAGTCCGGCTTTTCAAAAAAACAAGCGATCGGAAACAAGAAAAACAAGGCCAACAGCCAACGGGAGAATGTGATCCAGAGCGGTGTCATCTCCGCGATCACGTACTTTCCAAACACATAGTTACCCGCCCAAAACAAGTTGCACAAGATCAACATCAGCCAAATCCGGAATGCCCCCATACAGTTCCCGCCCTCCTCGCGTCCGATCAGGGAATCGACGCTTTTCTTTTTCTACGATTTTGACATATTGATAAAAAGCGATATAGTTTATGTATGGATATCTTGGATGTATGTAAAGCACTTTCAAATGAAACCCGGTTACAGATCTTAGAGTGGTTAAAAGAGCCTGAGAAACATTTTCCGCCTCAAGAAAGTGGTGATATGAAGGAAATCGGGGTGTGTGTGAGTCACATTCACGATAAAGTGGGACTCTCACAATCTACAGTTTCTCATTTTCTGTTGAAATTAGAAAGAGCGGGTTTGCTTACTTCCCATCGCGTAGGAAAATGGACCTATTACAAAAGAAACGAAGAAAACATTCAAAAAATAGCGGAGTATATCAAACACAAGCTTTAGGAAATCCAGGCTGGATCATGTCATTCATCAAACATGATTCAGCCTTTTCTCATACAGGGATGAAAATGCCAAATCGATAAAAGCAAATCGAATGGGGCATGGTAGTAACGTAGCATGCTTACACTTTTGGACTCGAAACTCGCGTCTTTTTCGATTATCATATTGATAAATCTAGATATTTATAAATATGGATATGGAGGACAATCATGAACCGGTTTGATAAGCACAAGGGATATTCACGCATGTTTCAGGAAAATCATCTGACACTCGGATTGTTCTTTCCGTTGGAAGCATACGAGGGCAGCATTCCGGAAATGAACCTGGAAAAGCAAATAAAACTGGCCAAAAGAGCAGAGGAGCTAAATTTTGCTGCATTGTGGGTCAGGGATGTTCCGTTGTATGACCCCCATTTCGGCGATGTCGGCCAAATCTATGATCCCTGGGTCTATCTGGGGTATTTGGCCGCCCATACAGAGCGCATTGCATTGGGGACCGCGAGTGTCATTTTAACCTTGCGGCATCCGCTGCATGTGGCGAAAGCAGCCGCTTCCATCGACAAGATATCAGGCGAACGCCTGGTTCTCGGGGTGGCGACGGGGGATCGACCTGTCGAATTTCCAGCTTTTTCTGTTGACCCCGAAGAGCGCGGCGCCTTGTTTCAGGAATCGATCATGGTCATGAAAAAAGTATGGGAGGAGGAATTTCCTGCTGTCAGCTCGCCGCGGGTCCAACTGTGGAATGGGGACGTGCTGCCCAAACCGCGTCTATTCGACATTCCGGTGCTGGTAACCGGACACAGCTCTCAGTCCCCTGAATGGATAGCCGAGAACAGTGACGGCTGGCTGTACTATCCCCGACACCTGAAATTCCAAACGGAACTGATTAAAAACTGGCGCTCTCTTACCGATCGGTTTAAACCATTCAGCCAGTCCCTGTATGTAGATTTGACGGAAGACCCGAATCATGAGCCAGTCCCCATTCATTTAGGGTTCCGAATCGGGCGCAATCCTCTCATTCAATTCCTGGAGAGTCTGAAAAATGCGGGTGTCAATCATGTGATCCTCAACGTAAAATATGGCCAGCGCCCTGCTGAGGAAGTGATTGAAGAAATAGGGGAAGAAGTTCTTCCGCACTTTCCTGCATTAGCCGGGGAGTGACTCTGTGATATAACAGGCAAAAGTCCAGCCGCGATGGCTGGACTTCAATTTTTAGCGTTCATAATGGCATGCAGCTGCTCTACGTGATGGATCCGGATTGTTCGATTGGACACGGTGACAATTCCGTTCTTTTCCCACTGCTGAAGAATTTTATATACGGTAATTCTCGAGGTGCCAGCATAGAGGGAAAGGGACGTTTGATTGATGACGATTGTCTCGTTTTGCTGCTTTTTGAACAGTTTGCACAGAAAGTAAGCCAACTGTTGTTCGACCGGATTGTCTTGAATCGAAACGATTTCAGCAAGGTAACGCTGTTTTTGGATGAGGGAATTGATTAATAAATCTGCGGCTTCCGTATGCTCTTGACATAAACGCTGGAAGGCTTCGTCAGAAAAGAAGTAGAGAACGGAGGGTTTTGTAACAAGGGCTGTTGTGAAGTAGGGTTCTTTTTTGATTCCTTGTTCTCCTAACAGCTCTCCTGGAGAAACAAAATCAATGATTCTTTCGTCCCCTTTGTTTGAAACCAATCGGATATGGATCTCTCCATCATGCAAGTAATAGAATCCCTTGCCTAATTCCCCCTGACAAAACACCGTGGCGTGTTTCTTGTAGCACCGTCTTTGCCCCCATGACAAGAATGGCTCAAAAGCATACCTGCTTTCCTGCATCTTTGTCATCCTTTCAAAACGTGATCATTATGGCATTCGTTCTTTTAGACAAGTTCTCTAAAAAAATATGATTACCTTCCATAAGAAATAAACGGGAGAAATGTAAACTGGTTAATATTCGCAATAATGAAAATTTTATTACGATACTCATACGAGCTGCAGAAACTTGCTGAGGGGTGAAAGGATGAAACAAATACGGTTTCATGGCCGCGGCGGACAGGGAGCAGTAATGGCCTCGGAGCTGTTATGTCACGCTCTCGTTCGTGAAGGAAATTACGGTCAGTCCATTCCTGCTTATGGATTTGAACGTCGCGGAGCGCCGTTAGAGGCTTTTGTAAAACTGGATGACAAACCCATTCGTGAAAGGACGCAGGTGTACGAACCCGACGGAATTATCGTTCTGGACGCGACGTTGACTACTCAAATTCCCGTCTTTCATGGAATGAAGCAAAACGGATTCGCCATCTTGAATTCCCGTAAAAAAATTACGCTGGAAGAGATTCCGGGGAATGTTGAAATTCTGGCCACCATCGATGCGAATCGGGTTGCACTGGACGTTTTCAACGCTCCGATCACAAATACCATCATGCTGGGAGCGTTTGCTTCAGCAACAGGCTTGGTTCAACTGGATTCGCTCACTGCGTGTATTGCGGAATACTTCCCCCAAAAAATTGTGGAGAAAAATTTACAGGCAGTGAAACGTGGTTTCAACGAAGTGCTAATCACCAAGCGGACGATTCCTCTACAGAAAGTGAAGTGATGTGAAATGGGAAAGCATGAGGTGCCGGATAAACTGTACAAGTTGACCGGAGATGACGTGGCATCTGTCGGAAAAGGACTGTATGTAGTGAATACCGGGTTATGGCGTTATCAACGGCCCGTAACGGATCCGGATTTGTGCAAGCGGTGCTCCGCCTGTTACATGTATTGCCCCGTAGGATGCAAATTGGAGCTGAACACGCATTACGATACCAATCTGGATTGGTGCAAAGGCTGCGGAATTTGCGCGGAAGTGTGTCCGGCAAATGCCATTACCATGTACGAAGAAGTTGGTGAAGAATAATGGGCAAAATTGATGTGTTAAACGGAAATAAAGCGGCGGCATGGGGTGCCAAGCTTGCCCGTGTATCGCTTATGGCAGCGTATCCGATTACGCCGCAAACACCACTTGTGGAGTACCTGGCTACGTTTGTTGCGGATGGGGAAATTGATGCCGACCTGGTGGAAGTGGAAAGCGAGCATACGGCACTCAGTGTGCTCCAGGGCGGCGTGTTTGCCGGTGCCCGAACGTTTACAGGCACGAGCTCCCAGGGACTGGCGCTGATGTATGAACCTTACCTTCGAACCAGCACCATGCGTTTGCCGATCGTGATGGCGCTGGTCACGCGTGAAGTCATTTCGCCGCAAACCGTTTGGGGCGGGCAGCAGGATGCGGTAACCGTGAAGGAAGCCGGATGGATCCAAATCTGGTGTGAGAGCAATCAGGAGGTTTTGGACTCCGTTGTTCAAGCCTATAAAATTGCGGAAAACAAAAATGTCTTGTTGCCGGTCAATGTCTGTTATGACGGATTCTCTCTCTCCCATATGGCAGAAAGAGTAGAGATACCGGATCAGGAGATGGTTGACCAATTTTTGCCGAAACCATCGATTACGCATGTGAAGCTGGATCCGGATGCACCGATGTCTGTTGACCCATTGACAGCCGGACCGATGCTTACCGAATTCAGACACAAGCAAGTGACGGCGATGAATCATTCCAGAAAAGTGATCGAAGAAGTTCGCAAGGAGTGGCTGGAGCTTTTTGGCCGAGATCATGGCGGAATGGTCGACCTTTATCGAATGGAGGATGCCGAGATTGCCATCGTCTGTATGGGGAGCCCTTCAGGTACAGCGAGAGTAGCGATTGATGAAATGCGGGAGCATGGCATTAAAGTAGGCATGGTCAGGATTCGCGTGCTGCGTCCATTCCCGGTTGAGGAAGTCCGCCACTGGCTCTCTCGCGTGAAAGCGATTGGCTGCATTGATCGCAACGTATCCTTTGCGTGGGGATATGGAACCAGCTACCTGGAATTGAAAATGTCGTTTGGCGGGCTAAGAATGCCCCCCACGATTGACTTTATCGGCGGGTTAGGCGGATCGGATGTCACACTTGACCAAATCAAAGAGGCCATTGTGATCACGCAATATGTCGCAGAAGGCGGCACGTATCAGGACGTTACCTGGTTCGGGCTGGACAAGGTTGAGATAGAGAAGCTCTTTGACAAAGAAGAACGCCCCGAAAAGGAGGGAATCCGTTCATGAGTACACCCGACAGCAAGAACTATTCGACAATACCAAGCGGCGCAAAACCTACATTGGTGAAGAATGATGCGTTTTTTACGAAGAAGCGATTCGGATTCATTTTTCGTGAAGAAAAGAAAATAAAAGAAGCGTACAAGGAAATCACAAAAGTGGAGGATTTGTTGTCGCCGGGAAATTCAGCCTGTCTTGGCTGTCACGCGGAGCTGGCGCTAAGAACAACGCTCAGAGTTCTCGGCCCAAACACCATCCTCGCCATTCCCCCGGGCTGTATGGGAGGGATCGGTGTAGTAGGATTCCAGGGTGGATCGGGAACCAAAATACCGGTATTCTTTCCGCTGCTGGACAACACATCGGCGATGCTGTCCGGAATCAAGCGTCAATACCAGCGGGAAGGGCGCGATGTTCATGTCGTGGCGTTTGCCGGTGACGGCGGAACAGCGGACGCCGGTTTCCAATCGTTGTCGGGTGCGGCGGAACGCGGCGAAAACATCATCTATATTTGTTACGACAACGAAGCCTACATGAATACAGGCGTTCAACGAAGCGGAACGACGCCAAAATGGTCTTGGACACAAACCACGCCCGTGGGCGACAAGGGAAGGGGGAAATCTCAGAAAGGAAAAGATATGCCGATGATCATGGCCGCACATGGGATTCCTTATGTAGCGACGGCTAACCCTTCCTATCTGCCGGATTATATTGAGAAGCTGAAAAAAGCGATGCAGGTGAAAAACGGCATGTCCTATATTCACTTGTACTCAGGCTGTCCGACCGGGTGGAAATTCCCGACGGAAAAAACGATTGAGGTAGGCAGACTTGCCGTAGAAACGAACTTGTATCCGCTCTGGGAATGTGAAAACGGGAAGTTTCGGCTGACCTACGAAGTAAAAAGACGCAGACCCATCGAAGAGTACACCCGCTCCATGCAGAAGTACGCACACCTGACCAGTGAAGAAATCGCCTCTCTGCAAGAAATGGTAGACTATAATTACAAGAGGTTGAAAAATTTATGCAAAAACTCATGAACAACCATTCAACGTACCAGGTGGAGATTGAGGCGACCTCTCATGCATGGAGAAAACCGTTTGTATGGCTGTTTGAAAGGCTGTTTCGCGCAGGTGATGCCGTTCGATTGGGAAAAACAACGTTGTTTGTCAAAGACCATACCGGCCAGATCATCCACCAGGAATACTTCGGCAAAAAACGGAAAGCGGCATGGTATCGACAACTGGAAATCGAGAACAAAATGAAAACGATGGGGCCGGAAGAGTTTGTCAAATGGTTAAAAAACTAACATAATGAACCAATAAACAGCAAAACCCTCCTTAGATAGCCGAATTAAGGGGGGATTTGTTTTAAACCGAACGGGAAAAGAGTGGTGACGTAGCGGGTGCAAGTGAGGTCTGCATTTTTTACGATTTTTGGCGATTTCATTCGCAAAGATGACGGAATGATTACCATGGCGGAACTAACCAGATTGCTGGAAACGCTTCACTTCACAGAGGAAGCGATCAAAGCAGCTGTTTTTCGCATGAGGCATCAGAAAATCGTCATTTCCAAGAAAAAAGATGGAAAAATGTACTACCTGTTAACCGAAGAAGGAATCGAGAAAATGGATGAAGGCTTGCGCAGGACGTTTCGTGAATCGGACGTTGTTGAATGGGATGGATGGTGGCGAGTCCTCATTTATTCTGTACCGGAGAAAAAACGACAGCTGCGCGACCAACTGCGCAAGGAAATCACGTGGCTTGGATTTGGCCAGGTCATGCCTGGAACGTGGATTTCGCCATACAACTTGTTTGAACCGGTTAGGAGATTGATAAAACAACATAAATTGGAAAGTTATGTTCAAATGTTTGAATCAAAACACGTTGGTCCTGGCCCCTATCAAACGCTTGTTTCACAAGCATGGGATTTGGATGGAATCAATCAACAATACAGGGGATTTATAGAGGAATTTGAACCGCGGTATCAAGCCTATTGTGCTGAACACGACAAATGGGATGCATGTAAAACCTTTGCGGAACGGGTAATGCTTGTCCACGAATATCGGAAATTCCTGCACATTGATCCACAACTTCCATTAGAGCTGTTACCCATGAACTGGTTAGGGGAAGACGCACGTCATCTTTTCCGCAAAATGTATCAAGCCCTCACTCCGGGTGCGATGCAATTCTACAAACAAGTGCGCAATGACAGAATGGCAGCTTCCGGGGAACGTTAAATGCTTAACGGTTTCCCATTTCGCAGGCGCTATATAATAGAGATATAAGTTGTAAGAATAAAACGGCAGTAACAATAATGTATATATGGAGGGGTATCATGCTCGAGCATTCCATGCATGCGAAGGTAACCTGGGGAGATACGGATATGGCTGGGATTATTTACTACCCCAATTACTTTAACTGGTTTAACAATGGAAGCCTTGAAATGTTTAACGCAATCGGTCTGCCGCCAAGAGAACTCATGTCCCAACAAAAAATTGGATTGCCCCTTTTGGATGTAGGATGCCGTTTTTGTAAACCGCTCTATTTTAACGATGAAATCAGAGTGGTAACCAAACTGGTGGAAGTGAACGAGAAAACATTCCGCTTGGAGCATGAAGTATACAGAGGCGATGAACTGACAGGAAAAGGACACGAATTGCGGGGGTGGGTGCATTTTGATGAAGCTGGAAACTTGAAGGCTTTGCCCATTCCGGATGAAGTTCGAAAGATACTCACAGGCAGCGCGGCGCCAAAAGTCTGAATGTTGGAAATGAAAAAGGAAAGCATTTGATCCTGATCGAGGATCCATGCTTTCCTTTCTCTTTTTAGATAAGCTTCTCCTGGTTTTTCGGTATCAAGAAAACGGCAAGCGAAGCGATCAACCCGGGAATGGCGAAAGTATAAAAACTCCACGCTTGATCCAACTGCCATGACATCAGCAAACCGCCAAGGATCGGACCGGAGATCGCGCCCAATCTGCCGAACCCGAGTGCCCAACCAAGTGCGGTTGCCCGTGTTGTTGAACTGAAGTATTTCGAGATGTACGCATTCAGAATCAACGTAGTCCCGATGGATCCGAAACCGGCGACACCAACCAGCGCGTAAACGGCCAGCAGTGAGGATTTGATGCTAAGAAGCGCAATACAAACCGCGGCGAGGATATAAGAGAGGGTAATGACCCGTTTGGAACCCCAGCGGTCGGCTGCTACACCAGCCAGCAAAGAACCTATGGCAGCAGTAAAGTTGAGCATAAGCAGAAACGATAAGCTTGAGCCGAGAGGATAGCCGGCTTTTATCATCATTTTCGGCAACCAGGTGTTTAATCCATAGATCATTAACAGACCATTGAAGAAGGCAATCCAGAACAGGAGTGTTGCTCTGATATGCTGTTTCGAAAAGAGAGTGAAAAGTGCGGTTAACTTGTTGGCGGTAGAAGCGCTTTCTTTTTCGGTGGAGTCAATGGACTCCAAAGAGATCTGATAGCGTCTCGCAATCTTCTCTGCTTCTTCTTTTCTGTTGCGAGCCATCAGGAAATTGATTGATTCAGGCAAGAATTTGATGATAAAAGGTACGGCGAGAATAGGGAGTACTCCCAGCCAAAACATGAATCGCCAACCAAAATCATTCAGCAAATAAATGGATAAGATGGCTCCCAGCACACCGCCTAATGGATATCCCGTATACATGATTGCATACATCAAGGAGCGACGTTTCTCAGGCGAATATTCAATGGTAAGAGCCGAAACCGTGGGGATCACGCCGCCCAGTCCAAGTCCTCCAATAAAACGGTGCAAGCCGAACATCTCAGGAGAGGTCGCCATCGCCGCAAAGCCCATAAAAACGGAAAACAGGGTCAAGCATGAGATAAGGGTCCATTTTCGTCCAATCAGATCGGTAAGTGTACCAACAAGAACGGCTCCCAACAGCATTCCAATCAACGCATAACTTCCAATCGCCCCGGCCTGGACGGGAGTCATCGACCACTCACTGTACTCCAACAGCTTGGGAAGTACGGCTCCGTAAATGCCCAAGTCGTAGCCTTCGGATAAAATACAGAACCAACAGATTGTTACGACAAGTGCGGTTAAAGAGGTTGAAGTGTGCGTCTTCTCGGTGATTTTGGCGTTAACTGAGGCCGAGCCAGTCAATGCCAGATCGTCATGTGAGCGGTGTGTTTCTTTCCTGCTCATGTTTTCAACTCCTCTCGAATGTTTTGTGAAAGCGCTTACGAATGTAATTATGGAATAATATGAATTTTGAATATATTAACCATTTAACGTTTGATTGGAAATAATCGACGAGAGGCTCAAAGCAAGTGATCACCCGTATATCGCAAGAGTACATCGGGTTGTTTAATATGGATCATCCGATTTTGAATATCGATAACCTGTTCGTTTCTCCATTTTTTTAGAATTTTATAAACGGTGATTCGAGTTAGCCCTGTATAGTTGGCTAGTTCTTGTTGGGTCAGGGAAATCCGGTCATTTTTGCAGACCTGTCTCACCTTCAGCAGAGTGAAGGCAATGTGTTGTTCCGCTGTGAATACGTTCAGCATGATCTCTTCGGTAAGAATGCGCATTTTCTGGATAATGGAATCAACAAAGAGATTGAGGAAAGTAGGGGAAGAGAATATCAGTTCTTTAAAACGCTGATTGGTGAAGTAATAGAGAATGGAATCATCAGAGGCGATCGCTGTTGAAAAATAGGGCTTCTGATCCACAGCTTGTTCACCAAACAGTTTTCCTGGTCCATGAACATCAAGAATTTTATTGCTCCCGTCAGGTTTTATGGAAACGATCTTGATTAATCCCTTGTGCAAGTAATAAAATCCTGATCCCGTTTTGCCTTGTGAATAAATAATGGAGTTTCGTTTCATAAATAAACGTTCCCCGTGTTTCATAAAAGGCTGCCAAAGTTCATCCATCGTCTGATCTTTATAATCCAAGTTGGTAATCATGAATGCACCTCGCCATCTCATAAGGGAATGATGATCTGCCTTTATTATACGTTTTTAAAACGAAAAAATGAATAACGTATATTGGGAATTATCTGAAAAACAAAAAGCGTTTGAAATGAATCGGGACGTGTTCGGGCTGATCGTTCACAACGACCAGGACTCCCGGTACACGTCCCGTTTGTATCGTTTTACTTTCCGCGAAGCTGCTTCAGGCAGCTTTCCAACGCGGCGACTTCCTCTTCGGCAAGCGGCTTCTGATAGTAGCGGTAGCGCTCGTAGCAGTCGGTAATGCGAACGGCCAACTGGATTCGGGCTTGGTCTGACCAGACTTGCGACACCCGGTTGAGGAACTCATGGCTTGTTTCGTGTTTTTCGATCTTGATGCCCTGAGCCGCCATGTATCGCAAAAATTGATAGTACAGGTAGCGGACACGGTCGTCTTTTGGGCCGAACCATTCATCGAACAGGCTGCGCAGACGGCTGCCGATGCCAGCTGAGACCGGTTCCGCCGGAGAAAGTGCAAAGACAGTAGCTGTAGACAGTGTGGCTGATACAGTCTCTTCCTTCTTGTCGGCAACGAAGCGGCGAAGCCAAATCTTCCGCGCCAGCCAGAAGACAAAAGCAATGGCCAGTGCCGCGGCTAAGTACGGCTGCAGCATCGAAAAGAGCGTTTCTCCGCCGCTTCCGCCCAGTTCTTCCGCCAACTGTTCACCTGACCCCTCTCCGTTGTTCAAGTTGTGGAACCGGTCGTCTTTTCCCAGCACGCCGGAGAGTCTGGCCGCCAGGTAAGCGATTAGCTCCAGCAGCGGCAAGAAAAGCGTGTACAGGAGATCTCCAAACGGCTGTTTGATCAGCGACCAGAGGAAAACGAGCAGCGTCAGGACCAGTCCTGCAGCCGTCGCATAGGCAGCCGTAAGCAGCGCTTTTGCGGCCAGCAGCTGCCCGCCAAGCCGGGCCAGCAGCGTCGGCGGAAGCGAGACGCCCGGCGGCTTTTCCCGTGTGAGAAACTCTCCCCAGCCAACGACGATATAGCTGCCGACAAGCAGGGTGAGCATGGCAAAAAACTCCTGATAGTCAGGCACGTCGCTTTGGTACAGCGAGACAAACATCACGACGTAGACGAGGTTGAAGATGTAGCCGAACATGGCCAGGATAAATCGCCGAAGCAGGTCGTGGTGGTACAGGCGAATCGTGACTACCGTATGGACGCGCCAGAAGAAAAGGCCGGCCAGCAACAGTCCGATTGCCCAGGAGTCGAACACCCAGGTGCAGAGCGCGCCGATGGCGGCCACCAGCGGGTAGAGCAGCAGATGCAGCACGATACTGTTGCCGCCGCCGTGGTACAGCCAGCCGCCGAGACTGAGGAGCAGCGTTGCAGCGAGTGAAAAGACGGCCACATCGAAAAAGCTGGCAGGCAGGCAGCCGAGCAGTAACAGCGCTCCGGCCACCAGTTGGGATTCCAGGCAAAACGCCAGCATGCAGCGAAAGAACAAGCTAGCCCTCACGGGAGATCCCTCCTGTTCCTGCAGGCGTGGGCTCGATGCGTCGGTACACGGCCTGATCACCCGATAGGTCCAGCAGGACGACGGTATGGCCCCGCCGGACCAGACGTCGCATCGCTTCGGCAGAAGCTTCATCGATCCGCGGCGATACGACCAGCACCGTTTCCCGCTGCTGCGTCTGTTCCAAGCGTCGAAGCACTCCAAAGAGCTGAGTCGGCATGTATTGATGCAAGCGGGCCAACTGCGTCATGACGTGAACGTGATGAGCCTTCCCGCTGCTTTTTGTCAGTTGGAAAAACTCTTTGCCGCGCTGCTTCACGTTGAGCAGCAGTTCATAGGGAAGCGACTGGCGGCGACAATGGACGGCAACAGCGGCCAGGTATGAGATGGTTCGCTCGTTCGTCTCGTCGTTGTACCGCTGCTGCAACGGCTCGAACGACGGCAGGATGTGTCCCACCACCTGCCAGCGGGGATGGGCGGTAAACTCAAACTGCCGCGTCTGCAAGCCGCCGGTCTTCGCGCTTGCTTTCCAGTCGACGTTCTTCAGCCGGTCTCCCGGCATGTAAGGGCGTATCCCCCGAAGAAAGGTCGGGTCTTCCTGCCGCCGCTGCCGGGAGAGGCGGCGTCCGAACGGTTCCGTTTCACCCAGAGAGAGCGGCGGGATGGGCAGCGGCAGCGGGTAGACAAGCAGGGAAAACGCGATGGGCAGGTGTACCGAACAATCCTCATTCGCAAACAGGTCGATCAGTTCGGCATGGACTTCCGTCAGCCACACCACGCCGCGACGGTGCGGTGTAAGCGTAAAGGACCGCTCGATTTGCCGGCGGCGGGGCAGGCTCAGCCAAAGCTGCACAACCGTTTGTTTGTTGCTTGGCTTTGCTTCGTCCGCTCCTTCCACCGTGACGTGTTCGGGCAGGGCAAAGCGGATGCGGCTGTAAGGCAGCGGCAGCCAGGAGCGGTTGGTCATCCGCACGGTGATGGTGACAGGGGTGCCGGGCATGACACGGCTTTGCTCTGCCTCCCATTCGACGTGAATAAAGTGCGGCAGACGCCTCAGCCACCAGCGGTGAAATTCGGTCATGAAAAAGAAAAATCCGCCGAACAGCCAGAGAAACCAGCTGCCGGAAACAAATCCGAACAGGCAAAACAGACTGCCAAGTACGTGAAACGTCTGCCGCGTGCTCATCTGCTGAACGCACCTTCTACCGGGGCAGGTACGGTATGGAGGATTTCCTCGATCACTTCCCGCTCCGTAATGTGCAGCTCCGCCTCCATTGTCAAGCGGATCCGGTGTGTGCAAAGGGCAGGCACTACCTGCTTGACGTCGTCAGGCAGTACATAGCGGCGGCCTTCCAGATAAGCGAAGGCCTGGGCGGCTCGAACCAGCGCCAGCATCGCCCGCGGACTGATGCCCGCTTCGACTGACTTGTGCTTACGGGTAGCCTCCGTCAAATCTAGCACGTAGTCTTCTACTGCGGAGCTGACGTGAATCGATTGCACCTCTCGCTGGATGGAGGCAATCTCCTCAACGCTGATGACCGGCTGAATTGCCTCCAGTGGTGACGCCTCGCGGAAGCGGCGAAGAATTTCCCGGGCGTCCTCCCGCGTTCCGTAACCGAGTGAAAGCTTGAACAAAAAGCGGTCCAGCTGCGCTTCCGGCAGCGGATAGGTGCCTTCCGATTCAATCGGGTTTTGCGTGGCCAGTACCAGCAACGTACGCGGGAGCGGCAGCGTCACGCCTTCGATTGTCGCCTGACGCTCTTCCATGCATTCCAACAGGCCGGATTGCGTGCGGGGAGTGGCGCGGTTGATTTCATCGGCAAGCAGCACATCGGCGAACACCGGTCCGCGCCGCAGCTCGAATTCGTTGGTTTTCGGATTGAAGTAGTGCAGGCCGACGACGTCGGACGGCAGCAGATCGGAGGTGAACTGCAGGCGGTTATAGGTTCCGCCGATCGCTTGGGCGAGCGACTTGGCCAAAACGGTTTTCCCCATGCCGGGGAGGTCCTCCAGCAGCACATGACCGCGGGCCAGGAGGGCAACCACCAGCAGGCGAACCTGCTGTTCCTTTCCTACAACCACGCGATTGACGGCTTCCATCAGGGCTTGAACGTTATGATGAGACATAGCGGCAACTCCTTTGCTTTCATAAAATTCAGATAGAGTCTATTATAAGTGTTCCATCCTAGTTTTCGCTAAATTTTAACAATTTTTTATATTGTTTTCCTCCTGCAAAAAACGGAAGTACGGCAGCATCATGCCGAGCAGTGAAACCGTGCAAATCAAGAGCCCCATGGCCGTATAAATGGGACGCACCCCGAGAGATTCGCCGAATTGGCTGCCGAGCCACACCCCGAGCGGCATGGTGATGCGGATGATCAGCAGCCGGACGGAGAAGACCCGGCCCAGCAAATGGTTGGGGACACTCCGTTGGTACAGGCTGGTGCTGTGCACGTGAAAAAACGGTGCGACGACACCGGCGGCAACTTCGATCATGATGGCCAGCCACACCTGATGGGTTAGACTCAAGGCAACAAAGGACAATCCGCCCAACAGCAGCGAACCCATCATGATGCGGCGCCGATTCACTCGGATGGTCCAGCTTCCGACCACGAGAGAGCCCAGAAAGTAGCCCAATGGGTATCCTGCCATGAACAATCCGTAGTGAAACGAGGTTCCCTGCAGGTCGTCGACCACGTAGGGGAGATTCAGTACCATGGTAATGCCGACGGCAAACTGCACAAACGAAAGGAAGATCCCCAGCCACAGGAGCGTCGGCTGCTCCCTGAACACACCGATGCCTGCCATAAACTGCGCGGCCCACGGCTCTTTCGAAGGAACCGGCTCTCCTTCGGCACGCTCCTGGTACAGGTGCAGAAGGACTCCGCTGAACGCGTAGGCCAAAGCAACGGCAAAAAGGGAAGCATGACCGCCGAATAAGGAGATGAACAAGCCTCCAACCGGGGGACCGACGATCATCATCAGGCGAAGGGTACCGTCCAGTGCTGCATTTGCTGGGGTGAGCTGTTCTTTCGGCAGCACGGATGGTAAAAAGGCAAGACTGGCCGGCACGTACAGCGGTTGGACCAAACCGTTTACCAGCGAAACGAGGTAAAGCGGCCAGGTACCGGTGTACGGCAGCGACAACAGAAAAAACGCGAGCAGAAACATCGCACCCCGAACCCAGTGGGAAACCATCATCACCCGCTTGCGGTTCCAGCGATCCAGATAGGGACCCGAGACCAGCTGAACCAGCAGGGATGGCAGAAAATAGACCAGCCACATGCCGCCGACGGCCGCTTTTGAGCCGGTCAGTTCGAACACCAGCCAGCCATTGGCGACCGTGCCGAGACTGCCGCCCAGCTCGGAGACGGCCTGTCCCGCCCAGATGGCGAGAAACGAGGGATTGCGAAACAGCCGGTTATGCATGGTCAGTCTCCGGGCGCTGCAGGAAACGTTGCCAGAGGGCAGGCAGCCGATCGAGCGCTGCCGGTTTGAGCGCGTATTTGTCACCGGAGACGGTGACCAGCTGGGCGGAGCGAAGCATGGAGAGATGATGATGCACGGTGGACTTGGCCAAGGCAAGCTTGTCCTTCAGCTCCTGCAGGCTGCGGTCCTGTTCCGCCAACAGTCGTACGATGCGAAGGCGATGCTCGTCACCCAGTGCTTTTAGAGACTGCACCAGCATCTGCGGCGGACGGTAGGGGTCGATCTCCCCGTACAGGCTCTCGTCGCTGACGGGAAAATAGAAGATCTTCGTCTGTTCGGCATCGGCCTGGATGTTCCAGGGGCGATAGATTGCATGGGGAATCAGCAGAACGCGCATCACACCGGGCTCCGGCGGATACTGAATGCCGCCCGTTGCCCACTCCACCAGGTCTTCCGGGGAAAGCTTCGACTGCATCGTTTGCTTTTGATCGACATCGCGTTCCAGAATTCGACGCAGGTCCTCTTCCATCGGCTCCACATGTGTCCGGTACCAGCCCTCCATCAGCACAGTCAGGTGGCGGCGCAGTTCTTCCACATCCGCCTCCGAGACAAAACGGATATAGGCGGGGAAAAATTTGTGTCCCCGACAAAAGCGGATCAGCTTCTCCGCTGAATCCCGGTCTCCACCGGCCGCCTCGCTTCTGGTTTCCTCCATGGCGGTGCCGAGGTAAGGAAGTGAGTGCCTGCGGAGTTCCACCGGATCGAGCTGTTTTACATAGTCGAGAAAGGTTCCGAGGTCGCCGAAGGCCTCCTGCTGCAAAAGCTGCAGCAGCGTTTTCCAGGTGTTGTGCTTCTGTGCGTAATGAACTTCACTTCGGATCGCGGGAGGCAGAGCCGTGATCATCTGCTCCCAATAGGAAGCGGGTTTTTCCAAAGTGGGATAGATCTGAGGATAAGTGGCGGCGGCAATGCCCAAAGCGGTTTCGAACAACGGCGAACAAGCAAATTCGACGCGATAGGTGGTACGTCCGTATGTCATGTCCAATACTCTCACGAATATCCAACCCTTTCCAGATCATGCTGCCATCATGCTATCATATTCGAATGAAATATTCTATATTTTTCGAATTACTTTTGGGTGGGATTGCCTCAACGGGCTGACCTCCCCATTGACATATTGAATGGGAGACAATTGAAAGTATTTTGAGATTGAAGGTGAGAGTGTATCCCTTTTATCTTCAGATGTGTGACATCGTGAACATGATGAAAATCAGAATGTGGAGGAATGAACGTGAAGAATTTCGCGATCGCATGGCAGGCTGCGTCATTCCCGAGTAAGCGGCAAAGCTGACTTGCCATGTCTGTCTGGGTCGAATCTACCAGAAAAGACAGGGAGTGTTCGACAATTTAAGTCTATTGTCACGGCGTTCCCCATACCGTAGTATTAAGACTGCTCGGTACATTTGTGGAAAATATTGGGGTTTGCTCCTGATGAGTGATTTCCTGAAAGAAATTCGGTTGTATCTGTTCATCTACCAGTGGTTTATTTTTTTGTCCATTTTTCTCTTTTACTTGAAGGCTGCCGATCACCATTACGGGTTTTTTTATGTGCTGATCGGTCTCTACCTCGTGTACACGCTTATCTTTTGCTATGCCTATCCGCGAAAATCCTGGCTGTTGCTTGGCCTCTTCGACTTAAGCATCGCTCTCTACATCATCGTGCAGACCGGCAAATGGAACAGCCCGTTTATGTTGTATGCGTACACCACCCTGCTTTGGCTTGGACTCGTCGTCCGTACGGATCGTTTCGTCACCGTTGTCCTGCTGTTTCTTGTTGCCTACTTTATCCTCCCAGCCATCTTTCCGAATGAATTGCTGCTTCCCTCTCCCTTGCTCGATCAACTTCGCTTCATGCTTGATGTGATCACCTGGTCCGGCCTGGCCTTTCTGTTCGTCGCTGTTCTGAAAAACACCAAGAAGCTGTATGGTTCCTTTTTCCGCTTGTGTCTGTTCCAAAACCGTCTGGCGCAACTGGAGCAGCCGGCTGAGGTCTGTGAGTTGACGGAAAAACTGGTAAAGCGGGTCTTGGGCAGCCGGCATGCCCATCTCTGTCTTTTTCAGGAATGGGAGCTGGACGGCGACTGGAGGCGGCAGTTTTTCCTGCACAGTCTGCTTGAGGCAGGGGCAGAGTCTTTTGACAAGCCGGGAACGATCCGCCTCACCGATTTCATGGGCAAGGAGTCAGCCTACTTTTCCTTTCCCTTGTGGTTTGAGCAGCAAAGCTGGGGAGTGCTGCTGGTACAGTCGGAGAAACGGGAAGGTCCCTCCCGCTGGCAGCAGTTGTGGTTGAAAATGGTCACGGCAATCGTCATTCACCAGCGCAAGCAAATCCGCCGTCAGTACGATCAGGCTCGGACGCTGCACCAGGAGATGCAAAAAAAACTGGCTCAGGACATGCACGACGGGCTGGCGCAGCAGTTGTTTTTTTTGTCCGCACAGCTTTTTCAAATCAAGCAAAGTCTTCCTCCAGACTGGTCGGAGCGGCTTGGTTCCAAAATCGAGCAGATGGAGCAGCGGATACAGTGGTGCCACGGAGAAGTGCGCAGCACCATTACCCATCTTCGCGACAATCGACATTCCAGTCATATTTTCGATGCTGTCGAGCAATTATTAAAACGTATGACTTTGGGAGCAGACATCCACGTGGACTACTCGACAAGGGGGCGCATAACGGAAGAACATTTGCCGGTCATGGATGCGGTATACCGCATCGTTGAAGAGGCGACAGCCAATGTGTTGAAGCATGCCAAGGCGTCGGTGCTTCAGGTGAGTGTGGATGCGTCGCCTGTCCAGTATACGGTCAGGGTAAAAGACAACGGCATCGGATTCCTCATCGAAACGGTGAAACAGGAGCGCTACGGCGTCATGGGAATGAGAGAACGGGTGGCCAAGGCAGGCGGTACGCTGCACATTCTCTCCAAACCGAACGAGGGCACGGAAATCGTGGCAATTATCCCGAGAAAGGCGGTGGAAATGTATGGATAAGGTGCAATTGCTCCTGGCTGACGATCATCGCATCGTACGAGAAGGGTTCAAAATGATCCTGGAAAGCTCGTCCCGCTACACTGTGGCAGCGGAAGCGGGCGACGGCGACGAATTGTTCGCGAAGGCGATGAGCGTCAAACCGGACCTGATCGTGTCCGATCTGAAAATGCCAGGGACTTCCATCATCGAGAATTGCAAGAAAATCAAGGAACATTTGCCGAATGTGAAAGTATTGATTTTGACGGCATTCGACGAGAGCGAGGACGTTTTTCGTGCTCTGGATGCCAACATCGACGGGTACATCATGAAGGACACGGTTCCGGAACAGATTCTGACGACCATGGATATGGTTCTGATGGGCTATTCCTGCTTCCAATCGAAGCTGCAGCGCAAGAAAAAAGAAGAGGCGGAGATTGCCTTCACCGAACGGGAACAGGAAATTTTCCAGCTGATCGTGGAAAACCTGAGCAATCAGGAAATTTCACAAAAGCTGTTCATCTCGGAGGCCACCGTCAAAACCCATGTGAGCAGCATTTTGCGAAAAACGGGCCAAACCAACCGGTCCCAAGCGGTATTGTACGCCCTGAAAAAGGGATATGTGAAAGTTCCATCCTAACCAGATCGTGAGGTAGCGCATGCAGAGAGTAAACGATACGAGGCAACTGGCTAATCGTATTTTGTTCTGGATGGCTGTATTGGTTACGGCTCAGTTCGCCGTGGCATACGCCATGATTGCGGCAGGCATCGTGAAGCATTCCGGGACGTACATGGTAGGTCTGTTCATATGCACCGCCGTCTTTTGGATCGCCTATGTTCTGCAGCGAAGGCAAATTGGGGAAGGCGGATATTCCATCCATCTCACCGCCTTTCTCTGTTTGTCTCTGATTACGTTTGTCGGACTGTATAATCCTTATCGATTCGATGAAATTTGGGTCATCTTCCTGCTGTATCCGATCGGGATCAGCCTGTTTCACGACAAATCGGCGTTCGTTGTCTGGGGGACGTTATCCTACGCTCTGTACGGTTTATTGGCGATTTTTGATCCCTCCGTCTCGGAAGCCGTTGATGTATACAATCGCTGCTTTATTGCGCTCGCCAGCTTGATGCTCGCCTGCATCGCGTTTGCCACGCTGACCCAGCTTAAGAACTCGCACGGCCAGGTGGCGGAGGACCGGACGCGTGAATACGTCATCACCATGCTGCAAACGCTGATTCCCATCGTGGAGCGAAAGTCTCAGTCCAGCAGCAAGGAGATCGAGCAGATGAGCCGGCTGATGAAGCGTGTGTTGAAGGAATTCCCCCAGGAGGAAATACACGATTGGGAGATCAAGCTCATCTCGATCCTGCACTTCGTCAGCCGGATCAAATGGCCGGATTACGTCTTCGAAAAGGAAGAAAAGCTGACTGACCACGAGTACAAAATCGTTCAGGAACACTGCTTCATCGGCGGAGACTTGTTCAAGAAAGGACCTGATTTTGATCGGGTGGTAAAAGCACTGCAGTACCATCACGAGCGATTCGACGGAACCGGATACCCGTATCAGCTGAAGGGAGAATCGATTCCGCTGGTGTCGCAGATTTTAGGGATTGTGGAGAGTTTTATGGCGATGACGACGTCCCGTGCGTACCGGGAAGCATTGACGCCGGAAGAAGCCTTCGAAGAGATTCGCGCCATGGCCGGCAGCGTTTACGACGGTCGTATCGTCGAGGCGCTGGAAAAAGTACTGCGAATTCAAACCGCGTCCCCTAACATCTCGACCGGAGTCCCCCCCATGGTTGGATAAAACATCAGACTGACGGTTGAGAAAGAATAGCTCCTGCACCGATACGAAAGACCGTCCCCCATCTGCTATGGTAGAGAAAACCAGGATGGGGGGCGATTTTTTGCTACGAAAAACATGTACGCGCTGTGACAAGCGGTCCTTCAGCAGCGACGCCTCCAACCGCTGGATATGCCCGTACTGTCAAAAAGACCTTACCCATGTGCTGGCAGAGCCGTCGGAGATGCGCTGCCGACGTTGGCCGCTGCGCGTGTTCAAGCTGATCCGAAGCAGAAACAGTTGAGAGAGTGATCATTCTACAGGAGGCGGTTCTTCCGTCGCTTGGCTGGAAGAAGCCGCCTCCTTTCCGTATCTCATACTCAAGTATGAGCCCCCCTCATCCCCCCGGGCAAAATATATCCCCCGAACGGGAGAGAACAGTCCTCCCGTTGATGGAAGATAGCCGGGTACGATCTTCGTACAATGGGGGAGAGAGGTGGTAGGCGTGAATCGTGTGTGGACAAAACGAGTGGGGCAGTGTTTGCTGGGGCTGTTTGTCCTGGGCAACGTCTTCCTGTTCGCGACCAGCAAATGGAACAGCGACCATATGCCCGGCCTTTTCCATTGGCGCATCCTGTCCGTCATGACAGGCAGCATGTCGCCTGCGATCGATGCCGGAGACATGGTGATCGTCGTGAGCTACCGGGGAGCACAGCCGCAGGTTGGCGATATCGTCACCTACTGGAAAGACCAGACGGCCCGATCCCTGATCACCCACCGCGTCGTCCAGCGTCTGGAGAACGGATTTATCCAGACTCGCGGCGATGCCAATCACGAGGCGGACGGTGGATGGACAGACCCGGCCCACATTGTGGGGAAAGTGGTGTTTACCCTGCCGTACGCTGCAAATGTACAGCGTTTTTTACAGCACCCGATGGTGTTGTTGGGACTTCTGGCCGCGCTCGCCTATACGAGCTATCGCAAAGGGCGGCGGCCCATACAGGAAACTTCGTGCCAAACCGCTACCGTTGAGGGGGATAAGTGATGATCAAGTTTGATTATGAACAGGTGAAAAATTGGCCGTGGAAGCGGATCATGATCGGTACGGCTGTCATCTCGTCGATCGCAGCCAGTTCCAGCTTCGGTACGTATGCGTACTTTACCAGCCAGGTAAACGAGTCGACCGCCTTTGCGGCAGGCAAGCTGGAAATCGCGTTGGGTACGACATCGGCTACGTTTAAAGCAGAAGCAGATCAGCCGTTTCTGCCGGGGGTTCGCTTTGAGAAGGATCTGGCTGTGGAAAACAACAGCGACGTCCCTGTGAAGTACGCGCTGCTGGCAGAGAAGAAAAGCGGCGATGACGTCGTCTACAACCAGCTGGTAGTGGAGATTGAGCGTGACGGGGACTTGCTTTATCGCGGACGGGTCAGCCAGCTGTCGCAGGCCAACGTGGTCATCCCGGAACTGGCTGAGGGCCATAGCGATCCGCTTCACTATACGGTCTACCTGCCGGAGAGCACAGGCAACGAGGTGCAGCAAAAAACAGCCGAGGTGGATTTCGGCTTCCTGGCCACCCAGCAGGATAACGGTGAGTACTTCGCCCAGAAAGGCCCGGTCATGACCTTCACGCCGGAAAATTTGAATGGCAGGACGCTGCAGGAAACGCTGTCAGCAATGGGTGACAATGCGGAGGGATTGACTTTTGTGCTGGCAGATGGCGCCTATGATCTGGGCAGCGTTGAGATGAACAGTAACATCACCTGGAAGGCAGCGAACGGCAAAGACGCCAAGGTCGTGATAAAGGCGGACGATCTGCGCGTCAAGAATGCCTCGTTTGAAAACATCACGTTCGACGGAAGCGGCGTAATCGCAGAGTCCAACGTGAGCTTCAGCAACTGTGTGTTTGACGGGGCTTCCATTCAAACGGCGGAGGCAAAGGAAGGTACGCTGGAGAACTTGACGGTGAAAAACAGCAGATTCGTCGGAGCGGATCATGCGATTGTGCTGAATCAAGCGATAACCGCTGTTCTGGTGGACGGCAATACATTTGAAGGTGTCGAGCACGCGCTTGTCGTAGCCAATGACAAGGCGACGCAGGTACAGATCGTCAACAACGACTTCAAAGGCGTAAGCAAGTACGCGGTGGAAAGCAACGGTGTCCGGGTAGGTGATGGCATTGACGGATTTACGGAGATCGCGAAGGAAGGCAAGAAACCGCTGGCTCTCCATCTGCGCCAGGCCGATTTCTACCTCGAAAACAACGAGTATGGCAAGTAATTCGAGAACGATGCGTGCCCGTGCCGCCCGTAAATCGTTCGGCATGAGAGACAAATTCATGAGCGGCGTCTTTTTGGTCGGCGTGACGTTTTCACTCTGGGTACAGCCGTCCGGCACGTACAGCTGGATGTGGAACGAGGCCAGGGATACCGTCCATCAGTTTGTGGTCGGGCTGCTGGACATATCGGAGAGCCAGTACGGTGACCAGTGGAAAGTGGTGGAGGGCGGCAGCCAGACGGTCGACCTCTCCAGAATGATCCCGGGGGACGCCCGGCAGCTTAGCGCCACGCTAAAAAAAGGAAACAGCGACCTGGATTTTGACTACAAGATTGTTGCCGAGCTGAAAGACGTGCGAAAACAGGGACACGCGCAGAAGTTGGAGGAAGTGCTGCGCGTCAAGATTGAGCTGGGCAAGGACGTTCTCTACGACGGACTCATACGCGATTTGAATCGAGGTACCACCGTGAAGCAGGGGAACCCGACGGAAGACAGATTGACCCCGCAGGAGCCGGACCGAGAGTTTCAGATCACCGTTTATCTGCCGGAAGACGGGGTAAATGCGTCCTACCAGGCGCTTGCTGCAGAGCTGCAGCTAAGCTTCCTGGCCAAACAGGCGACGCCCAACTCCATTTATGCCGAGTAAGGGGAGGGAATGTGTTGAGAAAGTCCGTATTATATCTCGCTACGATATCCTCCCTGTTCTATCTGTTTCAGCTGGAAGGAACCACGGCGTTTTTGACCAGTGAAAAGAAGCATGCTTCTGCTGTATCTACCGGAACGAATCAGGATGTGTTTGTGACGGAAGCGAAGCAGTTGGTGTTGAAGACGGAAGTCTTTAAGAAGGTCAAGATTACGAAGAAGAAAAAAGAAGGCGCAGGACCCTCCAAACCGGGAGAGGACATAGAGACCGACGTCAAGGTTACAATTCAGCGGGGGGCGGATTGGATCACCCTGTTTCCGCAGCGTCCCCATCTCGATTTGGAAGTGGAGAACTTTACGGTTACCGGTGCCGCAGAAGATGACGTGAAGATCGAAAAGGTGGAGTCGGAGGACGGCGAGGGCATCACCTTTAAAGTGTACCATGACGACAAAGCTATCGGACGGAAAAACAAGACGGTAACGGGGCAGCTGCATGTAACGGCCTTGGGCGGCTTTTATCATCAGATGGTGCCGATTACGGTCCAGACCACGTACCGGGAGAAGACGGATGTGGAGGAGGTCGTGGTGCCCGATCCGACGGGGCCTACTCCGGATGTTCCGACTACGCCAACCACTCCGGGTACGCCGCCGACAACGCCAGATACGCCGCCGTCACCCCCACCTGCGGACGATTCCACGACCCCGCCGCCTCCCGCAACTGATACACCGACAGAGCCGCCAACACCGCCATTAGGCGAGGAGGGCAGCCCAATGGATTCACAAGCAATCCAACCCAGCGACTGAGTTGCTGGGTTTTCTCTTTGCGAGTAGGAGAACAGAGTCATACTTCAGTATGAGGTCATTCCCACCTGATGAAGGAAGTTAGCGTCATGTAAACCTCGTAAAATAAAGTTACTGAACAGAATGAGGAAAGAGAGGAATGTTTACGTGGCTATTCTTAAAAAAGTGGTTTCAGTTGCAACAACGCTTTTTCTCGTTCTTGTGATTGCACTCTGCGGGTTCCTGTTCATGGGGAAAATCAACGGCGGCAAGACAACCTTGTTTGGAAACGAGCTCATGGTGGTGTTAAGCGGCTCGATGGCCCCTACTTTCAATACAGGAAGTATCGTAGCGGTGAAAGCGGTTCCGATTGAGGAGATACAAAAAGGGGATATCGTCACATTCAAAGACAAGGATAATGTTACAGTCACGCACCGTGTGGTTGATATTCAAAAAGGGAAACTCAACACCAAAGGGGACGCAAATGATGGGAATGACGCGAATCCGATAACGCCAGATCGGGTGATAGGAAAAGTACAGTATTGGGTCCCCCTTGTGGGTTATCTGATCAGCTTTGTACAATCCAAGACAGGCATGTTGCTCTTTTTGACGGTGCCAGGTGTCTATTTAATCATCAGTCAGATCTGGAAGCTGTACAGGCTGATGAAAGAGGCCGAAAAAACGGATTCCGGCGATCTCAACACCCAGTCACAGAAATAAAGATCATAATCCGGCTGCCATGCAAGGGCAGCCTTTTCCATTAACACTCCTAAGGCAAAAACTCAACCTGAAGATGTATATGCGTAATGTGCAAATCACAGATAAAATTGTATGGAGAATACTACCAAATAGGAAGGGGGTGAAACCTTGTGATGAAATGGAAAAGGACTATGCTTACGTCTGCTCTCGTGTTCAGCATGTCAGTCCCCATGTCAGTCCATGCTGTTAGTAATCCTGAACCGCCAACCAAAGCGTATAAAAAGGAAAATGAAGTTCTAAAGCAAGATCTTCAAACGTTTATTAAACAATTGCAACAAAAACTTGCAAAAAAGGAAATTACCCTAGAACAATTTCGGGAACAAATGCTAAATTGGTTTAAACTAAATATACCTGAGGGTATAGATGATGATGTGCTGAAGCAGAATAAGAGGAAAACGTAACACTCTTTATGGTTGTATATGCCGGGGCTGTCCCACAAGTCTAGCTTAGACTAAGGGATCGCCCCGTTTTTTCGTTTAGTGATAAAAGTTGCCTTCAGGTGTAGAGTCCTTAGAATTGCCTGGTGCAAGAGGATGGGGATAGTATGTGAGGTTGCATGAACCGTACCTGCGGGATGAAGTGGACTCCTCCTTCAGTATGAGGACATAAGAGGATGAGTTGTAGCGTCGTTTCAACCATCCCATGCTCTTTTTTCAACCTGACGCAGGAAGTTGAAACCAGGAAAAAACCGTAAGATTAAAACTGTGAACGGTACTTGATACCGAAAAAACAATGGGAGGAATTATCAATGAATCTGAAAAAACAATTTGCTATGACTCTGGCATCGGTTGGTTTGGGTGCAGCACTCATCGGCGGAGGAACTTTCGCATACTTTAACGATACGGCTCAAATCGAAAACACCATGGCAATGGGAACCTTGGATTTGTCTGTTAATCCATCTACCGTATTCAATCTTTCAAACATGAAGCCGGGTGACTGGGTAAACGGATCGTACACAATCGCGAACACCGGTGAATTGGATATTGCAAAAGTATTGTTGTCTACGTCTTATAACGTAACTGATAATGGTTTGCCGAACGGTTCTGAGGACATTGGCGAACACATCTTCGTAAACTGCAAAGTAAACACTGACCACGGTGAAGTCATCGTATTTAACAAATCGCTAGCTGAACTGGCAGAATTAACCGAAGATAACCGTCCAGACCTCATCGATTGGGACGGAGAAGGCCATCTGCCAGTAGAGGATATTGACGACATTGTGTTCAACATTGAGTTCAGAGACAATGGTGACAATCAAAACGTCTTCCAAGGCGACGAAGTTGCACTGACATGGACGTTTGAAGCAACACAAACAGATGGCGAAGACCTCACTGACTAATCTGACTCTTTAATCATAGGATCGTTTTACAAAAGGTGGGTTTTGTGCCCGCCTTTTTGTAATTTAAAAGCCAAGAGATATCGATTGTGTACTGAACAAAAAAAACAAGCAAAAACACCTCCCTGAATCGTTTGAGAAGATTCAGGGAGGTGTCTAATTTAGGTTCAAAACTTCACTCTCCAGTAGTTGTTATTTCAAATTGTTCCACCGCGATCTCCAACGCCTGCTCCAAATCGCCGATGATATCCTCAATCGCCTCGGTCCCAACCGACAGGCGAATCAGCCCCGGCGTAACGCCGGCCGCCCGCTGCTCGGCCTCCGACATCTGCTGGTGAGTCGTGCTCGCCGGGTGGATAATCAGCGACTTGGAGTCGCCCACGTTGGCCAGATGGGAGAACAGCTGCGCCGACTCGATCAGCTTCCGGCCTGCTTCCACTCCGCCTTTCACTTCAAACGTCAGGATCGCACCTGCCCCTTTTGGCAGGTATTTTTGCGCCAGCTCATAATGCTTGTCGCCCTCCAGACCGGGGTAGCTGACCCATTCCACGTCGGGGTGCTGCGCCAGGAATTTGGCGACGGCGAGGGCGTTTTGGCTGTGCCGCTCGACGCGCAGGTGCAGCGTCTCCAACCCTTGCAGGAACAGGAACGAGTTGAACGGTGCCACCGCGGCGCCGATGTCTCGCTGCAGCTGAACGCGCGCCTTGATGATATATGCCAGGTTGCCGACCGCCTCTGTGTAGACCACACCGTGGTAGCTCGGGTCCGGCGTGGTCAGTCCGGGGAACTTGCCGTTGGTCCAGTCAAATTTGCCGGAGTCAACGATGATGCCGCCGATGGCCGTGCCGTGCCCGCCGATAAATTTGGTGGTGGAATGGACGACGATGTCTGCCCCATGGTCAAACGGACGGCAGAGAATGGGGGTGGCAAAGGTATTGTCCACGATCAGAGGTACGCCGTGCTCATGGGCGATGTCGGCGATCGCTTCGATGTCAGCCACGTCAATACGCGGATTGCCGATCGTTTCGCAGAAGAGAGCTTTGGTTTTGTCGGTAATCTTTTCGCGGAAGTTCTCCGGATTGGACTGATCGACAAAATGAACGGTGATGCCCAGCTTCGGCAGGGTGTGGGCAAACAGATTGTAGGTGCCGCCGTAAAGGCTGCTGGAGGCTACAATATCGTCGCCTGCTTGAGCGATGTTGAGGATGGCAAAGGTAATAGCCGCCTGCCCGGACGCTGTGGCGAGAGCGCCGACGCCGCCTTCCAGCAGGGCAACACGCTTCTCAAACACGTCCTGCGTGGGGTTCATGATGCGCGTGTAGATGTTCCCGAATTCCTTCAATCCAAACAGATTGGCGGCGTGCTCCGTATCGCGGAAGACGTAGGAGGTGGTTTGGTAAATCGGTACGGCGCGTGAGCCTGTTACCGGATCGGGCTCCTGACCTCCGTGCAAAGCAAGTGTTTCTGGCTTCCACTGTTGATTGGCTGACATGTACATCTCCCTCTCTTGATAAAAAATGAAAAGCCTTCTTCTGAGTAGAAGAAGGCTGCGTACACAAAGCGGTTCGCATGATTTCATCTCTCAGAATCATTGGGATTCTGCAGGATTTAGCACCTTGCATGAAGTCATGCCGGTTGCCGGGCTTCGTCGGGCCAGTCCCTCCACCACTCTTGATGAACAAAAACACTATGAAAATTGCGATTATTTGTTATTATAGGAAAAACACCTGATCCGGTCAATATGAATTTCCAAGTAAAGCAGGGGGAATTGCAGTGATTTCAGTCAAATTGCAGCCGCATGATCTGGCCTATGCAGAAAGAATCTATACACTGGTAACGGATCCGGCCGTCAAGGAGCAGTTGGGCGTAAACGACCAATCTGTAGAAGATACCAAACACTATATTCGCTTCATTTCGGAAGAAGAACAGGAGGGCAAGTCCATCAGTCGGGTGGTTTTCAACGAGAACGATGAACTCATCGGCATCACGACGCTGATGTTCATCGACAGGGAGAAGCGGCGCTGTCATATCGGGAGCTGGCTGGGCAAGGACTACTGGGGAAAAGGCTACAACCAACAGGCCAAGGAAGCCATTCTCCGCATTGCGTTCCTCGACCTGGAACTGGACGTCGTTTTCGCCGGGGCGAAACAATCCAACATTCGCTCGCAAAAAGCACAGGAAAAACTGCCTTACGTGAGCTTAAACGTGGAGGGAGAATATCCAGAAGAGCACGAACACCTGGAAAACCGGGTAAAGCAGCCGTGCGTTCTTCACGCTTTCAAGCGGGAAGATTTTCTGCGATACCTGGCGGGCAAAGCTGAAGTGACCGAACAGTAAAAAAGTGGTACGAAGCCATTTCCCTGATGATTTCATTTGGGATGCTGGTCGTCGCGATGCTTTCGTTCCAAAAAAGGAAGTGACCTCCCTTGAGCCTGACAGCTTAGAGGTCACTTCGCTGGTAAAAATGAGCCGCCCCCTTGTGGGGAACGTCTATTGTGCAGACCGTGGGTGTAGCAGCACCTGCGGTCTTTTTGTTGTATGCAGATATTTCCATTTTACCATGGTATTGATCGATATGCCAGCCCGTCTTATTTCTGTAACGATTTTGCCTTCGCTTGTTCACAACCTTCACCCGAATCGGGCCATCCTCCCCACATGATTGTGATAAAATTCACATATAAACACTGTGAAAATATTGTAATCGGAGGGGAGAACCATGGAACTGGATAACGTCATGCTGGCTCGTATGCTCACCTCGTTGACATTGGGGTTTCATATCATTTTCGCCGCCATGGGAGTAGGAATCCCGGTGTTGATTTCCGTTGCTGAGTGGCTTGGCATCCGTAAGAAGGACCCGATGTACACGCTGATGGCAAAACGCTGGGTAAAAGGCTTCACCGTCACGGTTGCCGTTGGTGTTGTTACCGGTACGTGTATCGGACTGCAGTTGAGCCTGCTGTGGCCGAGCTTTATGAAGATCGCCGGAGAAGCAATCGCGCTGCCGCTGTTTCTGGAGACGTTTGCCTTCTTCTTTGAAGCGATTTTCTTAGGCATGTACCTGTACACCTGGGACCGCTTCAAGAACCCGTACATTCACTGGCTGTTCTCCATTCCGGTGGTGATCGGTTCGACGGCTTCCGCTTTTTTCATCATGACGGTGAACGCTTTCATGAACGCGCCGCAGGGGTTCTCGCTTGTGAATGGGGCCATCGTAGATATTCAGCCGCTCGTGGCGATGTTCAACCCGGCAACGCCGTCCAAGACAGGGCACATGATCTTGTCCTCGTACGCCACCTCAGCTTACGTGCTGGCCGCGCTTGCTGCCTACAAACTGCTCAAGGGCAACGCCCACGAGTATTACCGCAAGGCGTTGTCGTTCACTATGGTCATGGCTCTCCTATTCTCATTTGGAACCGCATTGTGGGGAGACATTGCGGGCAAGTATCTGGCGGAGTATCAACCGGCCAAGCTGGCGGCTGCGGAGTGGCACTTTGAAACGAAGCCGCAGGCCGAGCTGGTGCTGGGGGGAGTGCTTGACAAGGATACACTCGAGGTGAAGTACAGCCTGAAACTGCCGTATGCCTTGAGCATACTCGCGGACGGTTCGCCGAACAGCGTCGTGAAAGGCCTCGACCAAATCCCGAAAGAGTACTGGCCGCCGCTTTTCATTCACTATCTGTTTGACGGCATGGTGGTAATCGGGATGTACATGCTCATCGTGCCGATTTTCTTCTTCGCGTGGCGCAAGCGGAAAAAAGGGCAAACGCCGCGCATGCTGCTCCGCGCCATCATCTGGGGGGCGCCGCTTTCCTTCCTCGCGATTGAGCTCGGTTGGGTGTTCTCCGAGGTCGGCAGACAACCGTGGATCCTCGTTGGCTACATGAAGACGCAGCACGCCGCAACTACAGCGGACAACGTCGGCGAGATGCTGGTTCTGTTCAGTCTGTTGTACGCGTTCCTTGCCGTCGTTTCGACGGCTGTGCTCAGACGCATGTTCAAAGACAAGCCGGTTCAGGCAGAACTCCAGTAAACCAGGAGGAAGGAGGGAGCGTTCATGCCGCTTGAAATGATTGCCATAACGGTGCTGTGGATCTTTTTGTACGGGTATATCATCGTCGCGGCGATTGACTTCGGCG
Organism: Brevibacillus soli; assembly: GCF_044759095.2. NCBI lineage: Bacteria > Bacillati > Bacillota > Bacilli > Caryophanales > Paenibacillaceae > Brevibacillus > Brevibacillus soli. The sequence continues at coordinate 20,494 of NZ_JBIYSM020000021.1, read as the reverse complement.
CCGGATTTTTCTCCTTTTACAGCAAATTGACGAGACAGGACCACATCGTCAACTCCATCATCGAGCGATATCTGTCGCCCGTGTGGGAGGTGACCAACGTCTTTCTGATTTTCTTCATCGTCGGCCTGGTCGGGTTTTTCCCTGACACCGCCTACTACTACGGGACGGCGCTGCTGGTGCCGGGGAGCATCTTCCTCGTTCTGCAGTCACTGCGCGGCTCGTTTTACGCCTTCGCCCACTACGGCGCGCGTGACAGCATGGCCTACCTGTTCGTGTACGGTGTGACCGGGCTGTTTATTCCGGCTTCGCTGGCTATAGTTCTGACCCTGTCGGAAGGCGGCTTTATTGAACAGCAGGGAGACCGGATCATCCTGCTGACGGACCGCCTGTTGACCAGCCCGTATTCGTGGACCGTGGTATTTTTGGCGCTGGTCAGCGTCCTGTTTATCAGTGCGAGCTTCCTCACGTTCTACGCGGACCGGGCCAGAGATGCTGCCGCCACCAGGCTGCTGCGGTCTTATGCCGTGGGCTGGAGCCTGCCGACGATCTTTGCCAGCTTTCTCGTCTTCGTCTCGATCTACCGTCACAATCCCGAGCATTTTTCCCGCATGCTGGATGTGAGCTGGCTGTTTTTGCTGTCGTTTGCCTGCTTCCTTGGAGCCCTCGCCCTGCAGTTGAAAAAGCGCTGGTACGGCTGGGCGTTTGTACTGGTGATGCTGCAGTTTGCCTTTGCATTCTTCGGGTATGGCGTCTCCCATCTGCCGTATCTTTTGTACCCGTACATCACGATTACAGGCAGCATTACCAGCCCGGCAATGGGACTCGCCTTGGTGATCGGGTTGATCGCCGGACTGTTCCTGCTGGTTCCGTCGCTCATCCTGCTGCTGCGGCTGTTCCTGTTCGACGCCAAATACGTGCAGGGGAAACACTCGCCCATTAGCAAATAGCCTTCTGCCTGTGGTATGATGAGTGACGGCAGAAATTCGGCATATCAAGTACAGGAGGCGTTGGATGTGGAAGGGAATGTGAAGGAAATTACCCCGGCAGAATTAATGGAAAAAATCGAAAAAGGGGAAAAGCTGCAGATCATCGACGTACGGGAAGTGGACGAGTGGAACGCCGGACACATCGCGCAGGCGAAGCTCATCCCGCTCGGCTTTTTGCCTCATCGGATCGATGAACTGGACAAGAATACCCCGATCGTCATGGTGTGCCGCAGCGGTGCGCGCAGCCATATGGCGACGCAGTATGTGACGGAGCTGGGCTTTGACGCGGCCAACATGGTCGGCGGCATGCTGGCCTGGCCGGGGGAAACGGAAAAGTAAGAGGGGGAGAAGCATGAGCGGAGGAACATCCAATACGCAAGCGACATTCTGGCAGCGGCACTGGTTCACCGTGCTGGCGGCGCTGCTGGGTGTCGCAATCGCAGCGTTGGTTGGCTATCAGTACTGGGCAAAGTCACAGATCCCCGTTTTGAAGAAAATGAGTGACTTTACTCTGGAAAATATCAATGGATCAACCTTTCAGCTGTCTGAAAGCAACGGCAAGGTACGCCTGGTGTCCTTTATCTTTACCCACTGTCCTGACGTATGTCCGGCCACGACCCGATACATGGCTGATTTGCAGGAACAGCTGAAGGCCAAAGGACTGTTTGGTGAGAAGGCGGCATTCATCACCGTCTCGTTCGATTCGGAGCGGGACACGCCGGAAGTGCTCCAAAAATACGCCAATACGTTCAATGCCGATCCGAGCGGCTGGTACTTCCTGAGAGGCAGCGAAGAGGCCGTTCAAAAGGTGACAAAAGACTTCGGTATCGCTGCAATCAAGCAGCCGGACGGCAGCTACATGCATACGACAAAAATCTTCCTGCTTGACCCGGACGGCAACATGCGCCGGATTTACGGCATGGCTGAGGAGATGAACCTGGAACAGATCGCAGCCGACATCGAACAGCTGGCTGACTAGTCTTCCTCAAACCGGACAGCCACCACATGCTCGGACTCGTTTGTAAATTCAATACGGACAAACACCGCCCACCTGCGATTGCCCTCTTTGAGCAAGAGCTTGAACGTCTCCTCTGACGTGGTGGCGGTTTTCTTTTGCCGACCGACGTGGAGATAATCGACGATTTGCACCTGCCTTTCCCAAAATGGTTTCGGTATCGGTAGTGTGCACTCTTTTTTCACATTGTGATACAATGAAGACACAGTGATTGTTCGGGTAGATTTATTCCATATGGCTATCATTTGAGAACAGTTGCGTTTACAGTCAAAGCTATCTAGGAGGAATTGGATTGAGTGACGTAAAGATTTTTGCAATGGGCGGCCTTGGTGAAATTGGGAAAAACATGTACTGCATCGAATACGAGGACGAGATTATTATCATCGACTGCGGCGTGAAATTTCCCGAAAATGAGATGTTCGGCATTGATTTGGTGATCCCCGACGTTTCGTACCTGATCGACAACCAGCACAAAATCAAGGCGATGCTTTTGACACACGGACACGAGGATCACATCGGGGCCATTCCGTACGTGCTGAAGCAGATCAAGACGCCGATCTACGGCGGCCGGCTTACCCTTGGGCTGGTCAAGGCAAAGCTGGAAGAACATCGGATGCAGAACGATGTCAAGCTGATTCCGATTTCGGAAGATACGGAGATTCCCTTCCAACATATGAAGGCAAGCTTTTTCCGCACCAATCACAGCATTCCGGACTCCTTCGGCATTGTCATTCAAACCCCGGAGGGCGCTGTTGTCCATACCGGCGACTTCAAGTTTGACATGACGCCGGTCGGCCAGCAGACCGAATACGGCAAAATCGCCCGTATCGGAAACGGCGACGTGCTGGCGCTCCTGTCCGACAGTACCAACAGTGAGCGTTACGGTTTTACCATGTCGGAACGAACTGTAGGCGAAGGCATTGCAGATGTGGTGATGAAAGCGAAAGGCCGCATTATCCTGGCGACGTTCGCATCCAATGTCCATCGCCTGCAGCAGGTGATCGATGCCGCTCAGGAGTGCAATCGCAAGGTGGCCGTGATCGGACGAAGCATGGAAAAGGTGTTTCAGATCGGTCAGGAGCTGGGGTACATCCAGATGCCCGAAGGAATGCTGATTGACGTGAAAACCATCGACAACTACGCAGACAATCAGGTCCTGATCATCTGTACGGGCAGCCAGGGAGAGCCGATGGCCGCCCTTACCCGAATCGCATCCGGTTCCCATCGCACGGTGCAGATCTACCCGGACGACACGGTGATCATTTCCGCTTCGCCGATCCCCGGCAACACCGTCAACGTCAGCCGGACGATTGACAAGCTGTACCGCGCAGGAGCCAATGTCGTGCTAAGCTCCGTCTTTGACATTCACGCCTCCGGACACGGCAGCGCGGAAGAATTGAAGCTGATGCTCAACTTCATCCGTCCGCGTTATTTCATCCCGATCCACGGCGAATACCGGATGCTGAAAACACATTCGAAGCTCGCCCAACAAGTGGGGATCGAGGAGAAAAACATTTTCGTCATGGACAATGGCGACGTGCTGAATTGTACGCGGGAAAAAGCGACCTTGAGCAAAGTGCCTGCCGGCATTGTGCTGATTGACGGCAGCGGTGTAGGTGACGTCGGCAATATCGTACTGCGCGACCGCAAGCATTTGGCCGAAGACGGGCTGATGGTGGTCGTAGTCAGCGTGGACATGAAGAACTTCAAGATTTTGACCGGTCCGGACATCGTCAGCCGCGGCTTTGTCTACGTACGCGGTTCAGAGTCCCTCATCCAGGAAGCCACCGTAATCGTCAAACAGAAGCTGCAGGAGGCGCTGGACAAGAAAATCAAGGAGTGGACCGAGCTGAAATCGCAGATTAACGAAGTCATCAAGCCGTTTATCTATGAAAAAACGGGTCGCAACCCGATGATTTTGACGATTTTAATGGAAGTCTAGCGGATTCCGATACCAAACTGCACTCCAACGATTCTCCTTTCCTCCCAGAAGGGGTATAATAGGATGAGCATATGGAAAAAGGAGAGAGTGCCCATGATGTCCTACGAGGCATATATGAACCAAGTCATTCAACCGATGCGCGACGAACTGACCCGCATCGGATTTAAGGAACTGCGCACGGCGGAAGAAGTCGAGCAGACCCTGCCAAACCTGAAAGGAACGGCACTGGTTGTCGTCAACTCCGTGTGCGGCTGTGCCGCTGGTCTGGCCCGTCCGGCTGTCGCCCATTCGTTGAATCACCCGAAAAAGCCTGACCACCTGTATACGGTTTTTGCCGGACAAGACAAGGAAGCGACGGCAAAGGCACGCGAGTACTTTGAAGGCTACGCGCCGTCCTCCCCTTCGTTCGCCATCATGAAGGACGGCAAAATCATGACCATGATCGAACGCCACCAGATTGAAAACAACGATTTGCAAACCATTTCCAAGCTGCTCACAGACGCGTACGATAAATACTGCGAATAAGGTTAAAGCTAAGGATGAGGAGACGCTCCATGGTGGGCGTCTTGTTTTCTGAAGAAAGGAATGACGCAACATGCAAACCCGTTCATTTGGACGAGATCCCCATCAGGTGTCCCTGCTCGGTTTTGGCGCCCAGCGCATTGTGGATGAACACGGCTGCACAGAGGAACAGGCCGTTGCGATCATCAGACGGGCGGTTGAACTGGGGGTCAACTACTTTGACACGGCGCCAAGCTATAGTGAAGGGCAATCGGAGACCCGTGTCGGACTGGGCCTGCAGGGTCTGCGCGATCGCGTGTGGATTGCCACCAAAACAGGGGGGCGCACTCGCGATTTGGCCTGGAGGGATCTGGAGGCCAGCTTGAAGCGGCTGCAGACCGACTACGTCGATGAATGGCGTGTTCACAACGTCATGAAGCCGCATGATTTCGAAGCCATCTTTGCCAAGGGAGGAGCTCTGGAAGCGCTGATCGAGGCAAAGGAACAGGGGTTGGTAAGAAAGCTGAGCATCAGCGGCCACACTGACCCTCGCCTGCTGGCGGAGGCGATTCGCCGGTTCCCGTTTGACAGCGCATTGGTGGCGCTCTCCGCTCTCGATCACTTCATTTACAGCTTTGCCCACGACTTCATCCCGGTTGCCGTGGAAAAGGGCGTAGCCGTGATCGGCATGAAAGTGATGGCGCTTGGCAAGCTGGCACCGTGGACGGAGCAGGCGCTTCGCTACACCTGGAGCTTGCCGGTCTCCACGGCCATTCTCGGCATCAGCAAAATGAGCGAACTTTTGGCGGATGTGGAGGCGGCCAAGCGGTTTACGCCGATGACCGATATTGAGCGCGTCGCCTTCTTCCAGGAGATCATGCCGCTTGTGCGAGCCGATGTGCTCCGCTGGAAGGCCGGAGAATGGATGTCCGGCGAGTGGTACCAACTGCCGCAGCTTTCTTTTTCCTAAGGAATGACTCGCCCCGAAGAGAACGGAAACTCTCTTGCATGCCCCTGGCCGCCTAGGTAAATAAAGGCTGCCACGCTTCGCAGCGAATCGAGTATACTATATGAGGTAGGCGAGCGAAGATTTAGTTGCAAGGAGTAAAGGTGGCGTTTCTCTTGATGCGGAAATGGAAAAGAGTCCTCCTGATGCTGCTGGTGGTGGTCGCAGTGGCAGGAGGGTATTACGGATATGCGTTTTACCAGTTTTTCAGCGGCATTCAACAGCCGAAGATTGCCGGTGCAACGGGCGATAGGAAAAAACCGGCAGATATTCCCGTCTGGAGCGGAACGGAGCGGGTAAACATCCTGCTGATGGGGGTGGATCGGCGAGGGATGCGGCCCAACGAGGTTCCCCGTTCCGATTCGATGATGCTTGTCAGCATCGACCCTGTTCAAAAGCGGTTCGACCTGTTTTCCATACTGCGCGACACTTATGTGAAAATTCCAGGCAACGGTCGGTCCCGGATCAATACGGCATTGGCGGACGGCGGGCCGGAGCTGGCCATGGAGACGGTCAGCCAGTTTACCGGTCTTCCGGTTGAGCATTACATGATCACCGACTTTGAAGGCTTTAAAGGCCTGATTGACGCGGTGGGGGGCGTGGAGCTGGAAGTGGAGAAAAACATGCGGTATCGCGACCCTTCCGACAATGGCGTATACGATATCGACCTGAAAAAAGGATGGCAGCGACTGGACGGCAGCAAGGCTCTCCAATACGTTCGCTTCCGCCATGACGCGTTGTCTGACTACACCCGAACGGAGCGGCAGCGCAAGCTTCTGAAAGCGCTGGCGGCGCAGATGAAGAGCGGGACGACGTTGATCCAACTCCCGAATATCCTGAAAAGCGTCACACCGTACGTACAGACCAACCTCAGCTCGCTTGACATGCTGAAGTTGGCCGCGCTCGGCCTCAGGCTGGATACAGAGAAGGCTGGGCAATATCAGCTTCCACCAATGGGGGCGTTTCACGAATCGCAGCGCGGCGGCTCTGTCCTGATTCCGGACGTCGAGCGGGTACAGCAGTTTATTCAGGAAAAGGTAAAGCCGGTTCCGACCGAAACCAAAAGTTTTTGAAAAAACTTTTTATGCAGCCGGTGTATTGACAGACAGAACGAAATTTACTATTGTTATACTAGTTTTTTGATAAGCAGAGCAAATTACTCGGAATTTGCTGGAACGTAATTTCGATAGTTTTTCCATTGACTTTTGATCTTTTGGTAGCCTATAATGCGATTTGTGTTTATCACACGTTAATTGAAACATAATAGAATAGGCAATTCTTCTTATCCAGAGAGGCGGAGGGACAGGCCCAATGATGCCCGGCAACCCGCTCACCAACGCGGTGAGTGTGCGGTGCCAATTCCTACAAGATTGCTTGTAATCTTGAAAGATGAGAAGGGTGGATGTAAACATACAACCCCTTTTTCATTTTGTGAAAAAGGGGTTTTGCTTTACAACGGGGCCCCGCTCGGCACAGCGTAAGCTACCGCCGAGTGGGTAAATTGGGAGGTGAGCCGGGATGATTCAACTGCAAAATCTTCACAAGGACTATATTGTAAACGGAAAAACGGTTCCTGCCCTGCGCGGAATCGACTTCACCATAGAGAAGGGCGAAATTTTCGGGATTATCGGCCATTCCGGTGCAGGAAAAAGCACGCTGATCCGCTGCATCAATCTACTGGAACGGCCTACGTCGGGGAAGGTTGTCGTGGACGGGATTGACCTGACGAAACTGGACGACCGGAAGCTGCAGGAGCAGCGCCGGCAGATCGGAATGATTTTTCAGCATTTTAATCTGCTGTCTTCGGCAACCGTGGCAGACAACGTGGCGTTCCCGCTCAAGCTGGCGAAGAAGCCAAAGGCGGAGATTGACCGGAAAGTGGCAGAGCTGCTCGCTTTGGTCGGATTGCAGGATCACGGCAACAAGTACCCGGCACAATTGTCCGGCGGGCAAAAACAACGCGTCGGGATTGCCAGGGCGCTGGCGAGTGATCCAAAGGTGCTGCTGTGCGACGAAGCCACGTCCGCGCTTGACCCGCAGACCACCAATTCGATCCTTGCGCTGTTGCGCGACATCAACCGGAAACTGGGGATTACCGTTGTGCTGATTACACACGAGATGCATGTCATCCGCTCCATTTGTGATCGGGTCGCTGTCATCGACGGCGGGAAGATTGTGGAGTCCGGCAGAGTGATTGACGTATTCCTCAAACCGCAGCATCCGACGACCCGCGAGTTCGTCGAGCAGGTGGCCGACTCAGTAGAGCTGCGGGAAGCGGTTGCCCATGAAAAGGCAGCCGGTGACCGGACCATTATCCGCATCACCTTCCTTGGTGAGCAAACCTACCAGCCAATCCTGTTTCGGACCATGCAGGAGACAGGTACTTCGTTTAACATCCTGCAGGGAACAATCTCCCGCATGAAAGATACGCCATACGGCCAGCTGGTGGTAGAGCTGGAAGGCGAAGACGACCGCAGCAGGCAGACGATTGACGTGCTGCGCCGACGCGGGCTTGAAGTGGAGGTGATTGAATGGAACTGACATGGGAGAATGTCGATTGGGAAGAGATTGGTCTGGCGACGGTCGATACGTTGACCATGCTTGGATTTTCCACGCTCTTTACCGTTTTGATCGGGCTGCCGCTGGGCATTCTGCTGTTTCTTACCTCCAGAGGACAGCTGTTGGAGAATCGGGTCTTTTATTCCGTTACCTCGTTTCTTGTAAACGTCCTGCGTTCGGTGCCGTTCATTATCCTGATGATCATCCTGATTCCGGTCACCAAGGAGCTTGTCGGCACGTCGCTTGGCGTCAGAGGAGCGATTCCGCCGCTCGTGATCGGCGCGGCCCCGTTTTTTGCCCGCCTGGTGGAGACCTCCCTGCGTGAAGTGGATCGCGGCGTGATTGAAGCAGCGCAGTCCATGGGGGCATCCAACTGGCAGATTATCTGGAGAGTGCTCCTGCCAGAATCCCGTCCAGGGCTGATCGCCGGCATCACGATTACGACCGTGGCGCTTGTATCCTATACGGCCATGTCGGGTGTGATCGGCGGCGGCGGGCTGGGTGACCTGGCGATTCGCTACGGTTACCAGCGTTTCCAGACAGACGTCATGATTGTCACCGTCATTATTCTGCTTGTGCTGGTTCAGATCTTGCAGACGCTCGGAGACCGGTTGGTACTCCGATTCAGCCGAAAGTAAGATCTTGCCCATATATAAAACTCTAACCACCGAAAGGAGAACCTTCTTATGAAAAAGGTTATCGTATCTGTACTCTCTGCAGTATTGGCATTCTCGCTGGCAGCTTGCGGCAAAAGCGAAACCGCTCCGGCTCCGTCCGCAGGCGGCGAAGGCGGTGCGCAAGGCGGCGCACAGCAGGAGGTAACCCTGAAAGTAGCTACCATGCCGGTTCCGCACGCGGAAATCCTGAAGTTCATTCAACCGAAACTGAAGGAGCAGGGCGTGAATCTGGAAATCAAGGAATTTTCCGATTACGTACAGCCGAACGTACAAGTATTTGAAAAGCAGATGGACGTTAACTTCTTCCAGCACATTCCGTACCTGAAGCAGTTCAACAAGGATCAAAACATGGATCTGGTTGAAGTAGTTCCTGTGCACATCGAGCCGTTTGGCGCGTACTCCAAAAAAATCAAAAGCGTTGACGAACTGGCAGAAGGCGCAACCATCGCGGTTCCAAACGATCCGACCAACCTCGGACGAGCTCTTGCCCTGCTGGAGAAAAACGGCGTAATCAAGCTGAAAGAAGGCGCAGGCATCAACGGAACGGTGAAAGACATTGTGGAAAACAAGAAAAACGTGAAGTTTAAAGAAGTAGAAGCTGCCATGCTGCCACGCGTACTGGAAGAAGTAGATCTCGCCCTGATCAACACCAACTACGCACTGGAAGCGAAACTGGTACCGACCAAAGACGCGATCTTCATTGAAGACAAGGATTCTCCGTATGCAAACTACCTGGTAGCACGTCCTGACAACAAGGATTCCGAAGCGGTTCAGAAGCTGGCAAAAGCGCTGAACACACCGGAAGTGAAAAAGTTCATTGAAGAGAAGTACCAAGGCGCGGTCGTGCCGGCATTTGAATAAGAATTGAGGATGGAAAACCCAACCGGTTGGACAAGCTGGTTGGGTTTTTATACTTTTCCATAAAGTTTATTGTTTTTAATCAAATGATAAAATATTCATAAAATTTAATTAAATCTAAACAAACCCTATTTTCATCCCCCTGGCAACCAAGTATATTTTTGGTAAGGTTTTTCAAAAATAGAAATAGGGGGAACTTTCAAATGAAAAAGAACGTGTTTGTGCTGGCGAGCTCCGTTCTCGCCCTGAGTGCGGCACTGGCCGGCTGTGGGGGAAACGACGCGAAGCCTGCCGCCAACCAGACAGAACAGGCTGCTGCCCATACACCGGCAGCTTCGACGGAAAACAAGGTTCCACAGGTTCTGCGCATCAACATCCACAGCGAACCGTCTACCGCAGATCCGGGACTTGCCGAGGACAACATCTCCGGTGCGCTCACCCGAGCGACGTTTGATGGTCTCACTCGCTTGGACAAAGACGCGAAGCCGATGAACTCGGTAGCTGCCAATGTAAAGGTTTCGGAGGATGGTCTTACGTATACCTTCACGATTCGTGATTCCAAATGGTCCAATGGGGATCCGGTGACCGCACACGATTTTGAATTTGCCTGGAAACGCGCGCTCGACCCGAAAACAGCATCCAACTACGCATATCAGCTGTACTACGTGAAAAACGGTCAAAAGTTCAACGAAGGAAAAGCAAAGGCAGACGAAGTAGGCGTCAAAGCGCTGGACGACAAAACGCTGGAAGTGAAGCTGGAAAATCCGACGCCGTTCTTCCTCGAGCTGACTTCCTTCTACACCTACTATCCGGTCAACAAGAAGGTGGTAGAGGCAAATCCGAATTGGGCGATGGAAGCAGCTACCCACGTAGGGAACGGTCCGTTCAAGATGACCGCTTGGGAGCACAAGAGCAAAGTCGTTCTCGAGAAAAACGAAAACTACTGGGATAAAGACGCGGTAAAACTCGACAAGATTGAAATTTCCATGATCGAGGACGAGAATACAGAGTTGTCGATGTTCGATAACGGTGAGCTGGACTGGGCGGGGCAACCGCTTGGCGGGCTGCCGGTCGATGCGATTCCTGCACTGAAAGATGCCGGCAAACTGGTGATCCATCCGAAGGCGACCATGTACTGGTTCAAATTCAACACCGAGAAAGCGCCGTTCAACAACGCAAAAATCCGTAAAGCGTTCGCTTACGCAGTCAACCGTCAACTGATCGTCGACAACATTACACAGGCGGGTCAAGTGCCGGCGATGGGAATGCTGCCGCAAACCATGGCCGTCAAGCCGGACGGTTACTTCAAGGACAACGATGTGGAGACAGCCAAAAAACTGCTCGAAGAGGGCATGAAAGAGGCTGGGCTGAAGGAACTGCCTCCGATCACCATTTCCTACAACACGGTTGAACGCCACAAAAAAATTGCAGAAGCCATACAGGACCAGTGGAAGAAAGCGCTCGGTGTAGAGGTGAAACTGGCAAACAAGGAGTTTAAGGTTCACCTTGAGGACCTGCACACAGGAAACTTCCAAATCGGTCGCCTGGGCTGGAACGCCGATTTCAACGACCCGATCAACTACATGGAAATGTTCAGAGACAAAAAGGGCGGCAACAACGATACCAATTGGGAAAACGCTCGTTATAAAGAGCTGATCATCCAATCTGCAAAAGAAACGGATCCGGAAAAACGCAAGGCGCTGTTCGCTGAAGCGGAACAGATCTTCATGGATGAGATGCCGGTCATCCCGATCTTCAACGATGTGGATGTATGGGCCCAAAACGACAAGGTAAAAGGCGTTCAAGTGGACGGTCTCGGCTTTATCGACTTCAAGTGGGCGGAGAAAGTGGAATAAGGCAAGGAAAAAGAGAAAGAGGGGCAGAGGCTCCTCTTTTTTTGGTGTCAATGCACGCACAACATCAATCAACCACGGGAGGATTTTTATATACTAATGAAGTATAAATATCATATACATTCAGAAAATTTTGAGTGAATATTCATTCAGGAGGGGGTTTTGTCGTATGATGAATACGCAGCTAACCATTTCGCCTTTGATGGAGAGAGCGGAAAAATACTTTTCCAAGAAAGAAGTAATCTCCCGTACGGCGACTGGGATTTATCGCTTTACGTATGGAGAGATTGGCAAACGTACGCGTCGATTGGCGAGTGCCCTGGAAAAGCTGGGGGTCAAACGCGGCGATCGTGTAGGAACGCTGGCATGGAACCATCATCGACATCTCGAAGCGTATTTTGCCATTCCGGGGATGGGGGCCGTGCTGCACACGATCAACATCCGTCTTTCCCCTGAACACATCGCGTATATTATCAATCATGCAGAGGATCAGGTGCTTCTGATTGACGATGACCTGTTGCCACTCGTCGAGCGCATCAAGGATCATCTCCATACGGTGAAGGCTTTTGTCCTCATGACCGATCACGACGAACTGCCCGCCTCCAATCTTGAACCCCTTTACTCCTATGAAGCAGTTCTGCAAGAGGGCGATCCCAACTATCAATACCCCGCCGATATTCAGGAGAATGATCCGGCAGGCATGTGCTACACGTCAGCTACAACCGGGAATCCGAAAGGCGTTGTGTACACGCATCGCGGCATCGTTCTGCATTGCATGGGGATTGGACTGGCAGATTCCCTTGGTCTTTCCGAGTCCGATGTATGTATGCCGGTCGTTCCCATGTTTCATGTGAATGCCTGGGGACTTCCATTTGCCGCTACGTGGTTTGGGACAACACAGGTGATGCCTGGTCCGAGGTTCACGCCACAGATCCTGGCCGAAATGATGGAGTCCGAAAAAGTAACGATCTCAGCCGGCGTTCCAACCATCTGGTTGGGTCTGTATCAGGAGCTTGAAAGGGGACGCTACAACACCAGCAGCGTGCGAGCCATTGTATGTGGGGGTTCCGCTGCGCCGAGAGGGCTGATCAAGGCATTTGCCGAAAAATTTAATCTCCCCGTTCTGCATGCGTATGGGATGACCGAAACCAGTCCTCTCGTCACCGCTTCCCGATTGAAAAGCTATCAGCAGGAGCTGCCTTTTGAAGCAAAAATGGATCTGTACGCCAAGCAGGGTATGGTCGTGCCCGGGCTGGAAGTCAAAGTAATCGGACCCAATGGCGAAGTGGAATGGAACGGACAGGAAATGGGAGAACTGCTTGTCCGCGGGCCGTGGATTGCCGATGAATATTACCGCGATGAACGTACCGCAGACGCTTTTAAAGACGGCTGGCTGCATACAGGCGATGTCGCCACGATTGACGAGGAAGGAACCATTAAGCTTGTCGACCGAACAAAGGATTTGATCAAGAGCGGCGGCGAGTGGATTTCTTCCGTGGATCTTGAAAACGCCCTCATGGCTCACGAGGCAGTGCTGGAAGCTTCCTGCATCGGGGTTCCCCATCCGCAGTGGGATGAGCGGCCGATCGCCTGCGTGGTGCTAAAAGAGGCCTATAAGGATAAGGTTACCAAAGAAGAGCTGCTCGCTTTCCTGACTCCCCAGTTCGCCAAATGGTGGCTGCCGGATGATGTCGTCTTCCTGAACGAGATTCCCAAAACTTCAGTCGGAAAATTCCTGAAACGGGCCTTGCGGGATCAATTCCAGCATTATTTCACGGTGCAAAAGGAGACAAAATAATCTGCCGACATATGAACCAGCCGGGAGAATGACCACCCGCTGGTTTTTTCCTTCTATGCGTGCCCATCTTCGAAGCTTCCAATGGAAGCTTTTTATTTTTGTAAACAAACTTAAGTTAACATAAAACAAAATTAAAATTGGTGAAAATAGTTTCAACTATATTGAAAAAACAGTATATTGGTAAAAGGATTTTGCTAGGAAACAAGGGGGTACCACCTATGAAAAAAAACATCTTTGTTGCCATGAGCTCGATTTTGGTTCTTGGCGCAGCATTGGCTGGTTGCGGAGGCGACAAGCCGGCAGACAGCGCTGCAGGAAATAGCCAGCAAACCTCTTCCGACAGCACTGGTCCGAAAGTGCTGAAACTAAACCTGCACTCCGAGCCGCCGACAGCGGACCCGGGTATTGCCGAGGACGCAAGCTCCGGCGCGATTATCCGCGCTACCTTTGACGGTTTGACGCGCACGCAGGAAGACGGAAAGCCGCATGAATCCATCGCGGAAAAGATTGAAGTCTCCCCTGACCAACTGACCTATACTTTCAAGCTTCGCGATGCAAAGTGGAGCAATGGCGATCCGGTAACCGCCCAGGATTTTGAATATGCCTGGAAGCGCGTGCTTGAACCGAAAACCGGTTCCAACTACTCCTATCAGCTGTACTACATCAAAAACGCGGAGAAGTTTAACAAAGGACAAGCCAAGGCGGGAGATGTCGGCGTGAAGGCGCTGGATGAGAAAACCCTGCAGGTCACCCTGGAAAATCCGACGCCGTACTTCCTGGAGCTGACCTCGTTCTACACCTACTATCCGGTCAACAAAAAAGTGGTGGAGTCCAATCCAAACTGGGCGACCGACGCGAAAACCCACGTGGGTAACGGACCGTTCAAGATGGAAAGCTGGGAGCATAAAAACAAGCTGGTTCTCGTGAAAAACGATAACTACTGGGACAAAGACGCCGTAAAGCTGGACAAGATCGAATTCTCCATGGTGGAAGACGAGAACACCGAGCTATCCATGTTTGACAATGGCGAACTGGACTGGGCAGGCGCTCCGCTCAGCGCCCTGCCGACCGATGCCATCCCGGCTCTGAAAGACTCCGGTCAAATGGTTACGCAGCCGACTGCCGGTCTGTACATGTACAAATTCAACACGGAGCAAACACCGTTCAACAACGCGAAAATCCGAAAAGCGTTCGCCTATGCGATCAACCGTCAATCCATCATTGACAACGTAACGCAGGCGAACCAGCAGCCGGCGATGGGACTCGTACCGCCGTCCATGGCTGTTTCTGCCGAACCGTACTTCAAGGACAATGACGTGGAAACGGCGAAAAAGCTGCTGGAGGAAGGCATGAAGGAGCTGGGTATCACCAAGCTGCCGCCAATCACGCTTTCCTACAACACCTCCGAGGGCCACAAGAAAATAGCGGAAGCCATCCAGGACCAATGGAAAAAGGCGTTTGGCATTGACGTGAAACTGGAGAACAAAGAATGGAAGGTGTACCTGGAAGACCTGCACCAAGGCAAATTCCAGATCGGCCGTTCCGGCTGGTTGGGCGATTTTAACGACGCCGTGAACTTCCTCGATCTGTTCAAGCAGAAAAAAGGCAGCAACAACGATACCAACTGGGAGAATCCGCAGTATCAGGAGCTCTTGAACAAATCCGCGCTCGAAACCGATCCGGAAAAGCGCAAGCAGATTCTCGCAGAGGCCGAGAAACTCTTCATGGAGGAAATGCCGGCTGCACCGATCTACTTCTACACGCTGTCGTGGGTGAAGAAAGACAACGTCAAAGGGGTCATTATCGACGGTCTGGGTTTTGTCGACTGGAAATGGGCAACAATCGAGTAAAAGCAACGAAGGGCGTATTGCCCTTCTTTTTTTTTACAGGACAACTGTAGATTTTTTTATTTGATTTTATAAACTTTATAAATAAATAAAAATTTATTAAATCTCGTTAAACTTGTTTAAATTATATATAAAAGGATGTATATTGATAAAAGATTTAGAAAAGGGGGATAAGTGATATGAAAAAGAATGTTTTTGTAGCGATGAGCTCCATTCTTGTTCTCGGCGCTGCATTGGCTGGCTGCGGCGGCGCAAATGAGGCGAAACCTGCTGACAATGGTGCAGCTAACAACCAACAAGCTGCTGCTCCGGAAAACACTGGCCCGAAAGTACTGAAACTGAACCTGCACTCCGAACCTCCTACAGCTGACCCAGGTCTGGCTGAAGACTCCACTTCCGGCGCCATTGTTCGTGCGACCTTTGACGGTCTGACCCGTACCGGTGAAGACGGCAAACCGCACGAATCTGCCGCTGAGAAAGTGGAAGTATCTCCGGATGGCCTAACTTATACATTCAAAATTCGTGATGCAAAATGGAGCAACGGTGATCCGGTAACGGCTCACGACTTCGAATATGCCTGGAAGCGCGCCCTTGATCCAAAAACCGCTTCCAACTACGCATACCAGCTCTTTTACATCAAGAACGGTGAGAAGTTCAACAAAGGCGAAGCCAAAATGGATGACGTGGGCGTAAAAGCTCTCGACGACAAGACGCTGCAAGTCACTCTGGAAAACCCGACTCCGTTCTTCCTGGAGCTGACTGCTTTCTATACGTATTATCCCGTTAACAAAAAAGTTGTCGAAGTGGATCCGAAGTGGGCAACAGAAGCAAAAACCCACGTGGGTAACGGACCGTTCAAGATCGAAGCTTGGGAACACAAGAGCAAGCTGATTCTGGTGAAAAACGACAACTACTGGGATAAGGACGCTGTGAAACTCGACAAGATCGAGTTCTCCATGGTGGAAGATGAAAACACCGAGCTGTCCATGTTCGAAAATGGTGAAATTGACTGGGCAGGTCATCCGCTCAGCTCTCTCCCAACCGATGCGATGAGTGCTTTGAAAGATTCCGGCAAGATGACCATTCAGCCAATCGCGGGTACTTACTTCTATCGCTTCAACACGGAGAAAGCGCCGTTTAACAACGCAAAAATCCGCAAGGCGTTCGCTTATGCGATCAATCGTCAATCGATCATCGACAACGTAACGCAAGCGAACCAGCAGCCTGCAATGGGTTTTGTACCGCCTTCCATGGCAGTAGTGTCCAACCCTTACTTTAAAGACAACGATGTTGAAACGGCCAAAAAGCTGCTGGAAGAAGGTATGAAAGAGCTGGGCGTCACCAAGCTGCCGCCGATCACCCTCTCTTACAATACTTCCGAAGGCCACAAGAAGATTGCAGAAGCCATCCAGGACCAATGGAAAAAAGCGTTCGGTGTCGATGTGAAGCTGAGCAACACCGAGTGGAAAGTGTATCTGGAAGACGTTCACCAAGGAAAATACCAAGTGGCTCGAGCCGGCTGGTTGGGTGACTTCAACGATCCGATCAACTTCCTGGAAATGTTTAAAGAGAAAGACGGCGGAAACAACGACACTCGTTGGGAAAATCCGAAGTACAAAGAACTCCTGAACCAGTCTGCTTTGGAAACAGATCCGGCAAAGCGTAAGGAAATCCTGGCTCAGGCAGAGGCCATCCTGATGGAAGAAATGCCAATCGCGCCGATCTACTACTATACGCAATCCTGGGTGAAAAAAGACAACGTCAAAGGCGTTATCGTAGACGGCCTGGGCTTCGTAGACTACAAATGGGCAACTATTGAATAAGAGAAGTCAGCAGAGGTACCTTCGGGTGCCTCTCTTCTTTTTTTCCGGATTTATGGACATTCGACCAATCCACTGAAGCGAGTTCCACATAGAGTAACATGGAACAACTTGAAATTGGGGTGAGAAGCCATGGATATCGGAAGATTGATTGGAATCGTCAAGTCGATTCCAAAGGAGAAGTTGAAAACAGACTCCGGTTTGAAAGAAGTCATACGGGAATTGGGTAAAAAGACAGGGAAATCTTTTTCCGATCAGGAACTGAACAGCTACGTATCGAAGTTTCGGCAGATGTCCAAGACGGAAAACGCCAACAGCCTGATGGGAAAGCTGGCGAGAAAGGGTATCAAGAGGGAAGACCTGAATTCCATCAGGAAGCGCTTGAAATAGCAGGGGAGGTGGAACTATCGCAGCGAAACCGAGAGCAAAGCAGAAGAACACCGGTACCCAGTCCAAGCTGATGGAGAGGCTGAACCAGCTTTCTGAGGCGCACAACAGCAGCAATGAACAGATCATGCGGGAGATGGGCAGCGTGCGTCAGGAGCTCCATGAAATGAAGGAAGTGCTTCACCTCCTTCGAGTGAAGCCGAAGAGAGAAGGGCGGAGCGGCGGACTGCTGTTTGGTCGGCGTCGCACCATCCCGGTGCAGATGGAACCGGAAAAGCCGAAGCTCACCCTCCCGCTTGACCAACTCCTGCCGCTCCTGCCGCAGCTCGGGGGAGTGATTCCCCAACTGAAAAACCCCAAGGTGGTTGAGTCGATCAAGGTTCTGGCCAATCCTGCCGTGATTGCCATCATTCAGCAGTTTCTGGCGAACGGCGGTCTCTCAGGCAAATTGACACAAGTGAGCGGCGGAGGAAGGCGAGGCATTCATTAGGGGCAGCTTTGATGAGGCGTCTGTCACCAGGAAACGCCTCTTTTTTGTTTTTCATGAAAAAAGGCTTCGTAATTTGGTTCGAAAAGACTATAAACTTTGTCGGACAAACAGCGTCTAATTATATGGCATTCACCGCAACGTTTGCTGTATTTCAACAAAATTCGACGAGGGAGGACAGGATGAAGAATCGATTATTCCTTGTGTTTGCACTGCTAGCCCTGTTGCTCATCCCCAGTTGGGCAGTTGCGGCTGCATCCGTCCCTGGAGAAGAACCGGTCAATCTGGTGATCGAGGGACAAACCGTTGAGCCTGATGTACCGCCCGTTATTCAAAACGACCGCACGCTGGTGCCGATCAGGGTGATTGCCGAGGGGTTGGGAGCCGAAATTGACTGGAATCAGGAGACGAGAACGGCAACCATCGAGCGAAATCAACAGAAGCTGGTTCTCACGCTCAATTCCGCAACGGCTGTTCTCAACGGCAAGGCCGTCAAGCTTGACGCACCTCCAACCGTCCGCAACCAGCGGATGCTTCTGCCGCTGCGTTTTGTCGGGGAAGCACTCGGATCTACTGTCGGCTGGGACAGTACCACCCGAACCGTCATTGCCAATGAAACCGTGAGCGTACATATTAATGGGCGCGATATGGGGCGGTCGATCAAGATGTACAAGCTGTCGGACAAGCTGTATGCGCCCATTCAGCTGATCGCAGAACAGGTTGGAATCAAAGGACACACCCTTCAAAAAACAAGAGATGTCGTGATGATCGATTCCCAGCAAACCGTACCGATTGACCAACTGAAGGAGGAGCTTGGCGGTGACGTTTCCTGGGACAAACAGGACAACCGCGTGGAGATTGAACGATTGAACCAATTCTTGGGGGTGGAGCAGGAAGAAGACCATCTGCTCATTCAAACGTCCCTGCGGGTAACTGTAGAGTCATTCACTCTCGAGGGACCCCACCGGATCGTCCTCGATCTGCCGCAAACAGTTGTGTCGGACGAGCTGCTGGCTGAACAGAACGAGGGAACAGACGCAGTATCATCCGAAGATGAAGACGGCGAAGACAACCACGATGAGGAGCCTGCGGAAGAGGAGCAAACCGAACAGCAAGAGATGGAGGCAAAAACCACTCCGCTGATCACAGGTGTCCGTTTCAGCCAGTACAGCTCATCGCCGCAAACCGTTCGGGTCGTCATTGAGCTGAGTCAGAAGAGCAAGTATAATCTGAAGTATACCGATGAAGGCATTGTGGTACAGCTAAACCCTGTTCCTCGAAAAACCGGGTTTCTCGTTGTTGTGGATGCCGGACACGGCGGAAAAGATCAGGGTGCCAAAGGCGTAACAGGCAATCTGGAAAAGGATTACAACCTGTTGGTAGCCAAGCGCGTGATCGAGTTGTTGAAACAATACCCGGAGTTTCAAGTGGAGGCTACGCGGACAACCGATGTCTACATCACTCTTCAGGATCGAGTGAAAAAGGCGAATGAGCTGGACGCCGACCTGTTCATCTCCATTCACGCGAACTCCTTCAAACCGCAGTCAAGAGGGACAGAGACGTTTTATTACAACGCCAACAGCAAGGCTTTTGCCCAAGTGGTTCACCGTCATTTGCTGGCAGCCACTCAGTTTCCGGATCGCAAGGTCCAAACTGCTGAGTTTTACGTCATCAAACATACGAAGATGCCGGCAGTCTTGACGGAAACCGGCTTTATGTCCAATGCGTACGAAAATGCGCAGCTTACCTCCCCTGCCTTTCGGGAAAAAGTCGCGCGAGCGCTGGTGGCAGCAATCCGTGAGTACTACCAATCCTATCATTAATGCCAGAAGTGGAGGGATCGCATGAAACGACGCAGCACCTTTTGGACGGCCGCCGTCTTGACGTTGCTTTTGGCGGGTTGCGGCGAAGGAGCGGCTCCTGCTACACAACAGCCCCAGCCGGCACCCGCGGTGATTCCGCCGACACCGACGTCCCCTGCGCAGCCTGCAGCGGAGCCGGAGCTGACGAAGCAGATGATTGCCGTCTATTACACTGACCAAAATATTGCGGATCTGAAGAAAGAAGAGCAAGAGATCGCCTACAAGGACGAAATCGAGAAGTACAAAGAGGCAATTGCTCTCCTGGAGAAACCAAAACAGGCCGGGCACGACCCGCTCTGGCAGAACTTCCGCTATCACTCCGTCACCTTTCAGGACGGTCAGCTGACGATCGACGCTGACAGCAGCAATCAATACAACCTCGGAGGTGGCGGTGAAGCGCTGGCGATTGAGGCGCTGAGGCAAACCCTGTTCCAGTTTCCCGAGGTGCAGAAAATCGTGATCCTGGAAGACGGCCAGCCGATTGATTCCCTGATGGGGCACGTCGACATCAGTGAACCGCTGACCAGATAAGATCCCAACAACAAAAAGCGGCATGACCTGTTACGCAGATCATGCCGCTTTTTTGCTGTATAAGAATTTATAAATTTGGACATCCCATACAGCCGCTAGAAAAGTGTTCGGGGCCCCGCCCGGCGAAGCGTTAGCTAGTTTCCCCTGAAAAATTCCTGGGGTAAGTCAAAAACAAAAGGAATTCAGCTCTCTAAATGGAAGTAGTTGTTGACGAGGCAATACATCCAAAAAGAGGGACTGAATTCCTTTCTTCATAAAGAAATTCAACAGTGCTCCTCGAAAATCCTATTTGAGGTGAGCGATTATGTTAAAACTTCGTAACGAGCAAATCACATTGTGGGATACCCTTCTCCCTGAACCAATCC